>DAISZW010000093.1:11440-13113 GCA_036824595.1 Ignavibacteriaceae bacterium | reverse complement strand
GGCAAATAATTAAGTTTCAATTTAATCTTTGTATTTTCTTGTGATATTTTTGTGATAAACGGCAACTATTTTGCATCCTAAAAGGAAACTTCAAATGAAAAGTGTTTTGATAATCGAAGATGATAAAAATATATCGGACCTGGTTCAGATTCATTTGAAAGATCTGGGATACACCGTTACAAATGCATTCGACGGCGAAACAGGATTGAAGCTTGCTTTAAATAATCCCTTCGATTTAATCATTCTTGACTTGATGCTTCCTAAAATTGACGGACTGGAAATATGCAAGCAGGTTAGAATGAAAGAGATATATACTCCGATATTAATGCTCACTGCAAAGTCGGAGGAATTGGATAAAGTGCTTGGCCTTGAATTCGGCGCGGACGATTATCTTACAAAACCTTTCGGTGTCAGAGAGTTTATTGCAAGAGTGAAAGCAATATTAAGAAGAGTAGAAATTCTGCAGAAGGAAACCGGTGAACAGGGAGATATTGTAGTCGGCGATTTAGTTATTGAAGTGTCAAAAAAAAGAGTGCTGCTCAACAATAAAAGGATTGAGCTTACGCCTAAAGAATTTGATCTGCTTCATCTGCTGGCTGCACATCCGGGAAGGACTTATACACGCGAGCAGCTTTTAAATATTCTTTGGGGCTATCAGTACAGCGGATATGAGCACACCGTTAATTCACATATAAACAGGCTGAGAGGAAAAATTGAATCCGATCTGTCCAGTCCGAAATATATCTTAACTTCATGGGGAACCGGATACAGATTTAACGATATAGAAAATCTTGTAGAAAACAGGTAAAAGCTTCAAAAAATATGTTCAAAAATATCTATTCTTAAAAAAGAAAGATTTATTTTCAGATGAAACACAGTCAATTATTATGATAGAATGTTTTGTTAAGTTTTCATGGTTATAAGCCCTTCTCTATAAGTTTAAATTTTATTAGACTAATGAAAAAAAGAACCCGTTTCTTCCACAGCATTATATGGAAAATAGGCGCAGCCTTTCTGCTCATTCTCCTGATACTTTCAATAGCATATACTTATATCTCGGCATTTACCGCTGAAATGTATTTCCAGGAAGCTAATCAAAACTTAAATGCAGAAGTCGCTTCGCACATTGCATCGGAAGCTGATTATTTTGTTGACGGAAAGGTTAACGAGCCGGTTTTGAAAAACACTTTCCATAATATAATGATTATTAATCCCAGCCTGGAAGTTTATTTGCTTAATAATGAGGGAAAAATATTAAGCTATTATGCTCCCAATAGAACAATTAAGATGGAATACGTGCCGCTTGAGCCCATAAAGGAATTTCTTTCAAAAAAAGAAAAATCCTTTGTAATGGGTCCGGATCCTAAAAATGAAAACACTGAAAAAGTATTCTCGGCATCCAGGGTCTTTGAAAACGGGAAACCTTCCGGTTTTATTTATGTAATTCTCGGCAGTGAGGAGTATGAAAATTCCCTGCAGATGCTTTTAGGAAGCTATATAATGAGATTGGGAGTCAGGACTACTGCAATTACATTAATTGCAGCAGCAGTAATCAGTTTCATTGCACTCATTATTATTACAAGGAACCTCCGTAAAATCATTCATGTAATAAGAGAATTTAAAAATGGAAATATGAATGCCAGAATTAATGTAAAAGGTCAAAGTGAACTAGC
>DAISZW010000093.1:4818-11340 GCA_036824595.1 Ignavibacteriaceae bacterium | reverse complement strand
CCTAAACCGGAAGCATTCTCGATCGCGGAACTTGCACAGGATATTCATCAGAAAAATTTAATAATAGCCGAAGAAAAAGGAATAGATCTTCAGATGAAATTTTCCCACGATCTCCCGATGATATATGCAGACATCGGAATGATGGAAAGGGTGGTTCAGAACCTCCTGGATAATTCACTAAAATTTACTTCTGAAGGGGGCAGAATAACTATAAGCCTGGAAAAAGAAGATAACTATGTTCTTGTAAAGATTGAAGACACGGGTAGCGGCATTAAGCCCGATGAAGCTTTATATATTTTTGACAGATACCACCGGAGTAAAAGGATTGAGGATGCTGAAAAGGGAGGATTAGGATTGGGATTAGCAATCGTTAAAAAAATTCTCGAAGTAAATAACCTTGATATCAAAGTAAAAAGTGAAGAAGGAAAAGGAACTGCATTTTCTTTTAAAATTCCGGTCTACTCGTCTGCAAATAATTTTATTAGGAACATACCTGCCTGAAATTTTTGTCAAAAGTGTGCGCTAAGCAACAAGCTGAAGATAAAAATAAATTTTTCTTGACAAAAGAAAATCCAACTTTTATGTTCGCTTGATAATAAAACACTCCGTTTTTTTACAAACTGCATTTCTTTTATTGTATTTCCTCCAAGAACATATTACACGGATAATGTAATTTAAAATAGTTTAAAACCATTTAGAAAGGATGCTTCTATGCCTAAGATATGGACTTATGAAACTTTGGCTCAGGCAAGCAGAACTGAATTGGAAAATATTCTATTAACCGGAACTCCGCCAGATATTGAACAGCTGAATGGATATATATACTGCGGGTGGAATCATGAATGGATCGGGAATCTTTCCGGAAAGAAATTTAAAAAAGGATTCATGAAAAAAGACGGAAAGAATTTCGGCTTCAACGAAATAGTAATACAGGACGGGAAGGAATATCTCGGCGAATGGAAAACTAATCTTAACGGCAGCGGCAGACCTACCCAGCTTGGTTACTTCCGTACATCTTACTTAAAAGATGAACCGTTTACTGCATTGTATAAGCCGTATCTTCATCTTGCACATTTTAATTATGATATAGACGGCTTTCATAAATGGTACTATAGTTTCTTCAGGGTAATAAGAGACTTTGTGGTTTGTCCAAATCCGGGAGATCAAACATTAATGTTATGTAAAGCATATCTGCGTGTGTTTCCCTTTTTAAATATCTTTTACTGCTATTTTCTCCTGGGACATAGAGAAAAAATAAAATATCTCCCCTGGTAATTAATCGTTTGAAACATATAACGGAGTAGTGAATATGCTTACACAGAAAGAAAAAAGACTCAGGACATATCTAAAGGTATTACTTGGTATATATCTCATCATACTTGCCTTTTGTATAATCAATCTGTTTAAAACATCCGGTTTAGCTTCCGCAATATTGAGTATCACTGTAGCTACTCTGGCATTTGTAAATATACTGTTGTGCTGGTATGCGATTTCGGATTTACGAAGGTTTACCTTGCTGGTAAAACTAATAATCTGGGGAGCAGTTGTATCTGCTATTGTAAATTCTTCTGTTCTTTTATGGCATGATACAAGTAATTTTATTTTCTTCTGGAACATTTCTTTACAATTTAAAAGTATCATAATCATTTCAATTGTTTTCGATATTTTTGTTGCCGTTGTAACTTTTATTTTGTTATCATCGGCAGAACGAGCGAGATACGGATTAAAATATTTTTCACCTCTCCAGTTTAAAACTCTTGAATCACTAGCCGAGGTAATTATTTACGGGGAAGAAGAAACAATTTCAAGTGAAGAAGTCGCCAAAAACGTAGATACTTACTTCAATATTTTTCAGGCTAAAACAAAATGGACGATGGCTCTGGTGATTACGGGATTGTACTTCTACCCGCTTCTGTCCCTGCTGCCGCCGCTTCCCTTTATCTCACCTGAGAAAAGACTTGAATTCCTTAAAAGAAGGTTCTACAGGGATATAGAAGCAAGACTCATCCCGGAATTTTGGAGAGTTATGGCGCAGGGAATGATAAGGATCGCTAAACAGATGTGCTACATCGGATATTATAATGATAAAAGAACTTTCTCCTCCATAGGTTATGTCCCGTTTTCCGAAAGAAAGGATAAGGATGATAGATTTAGTAAATCTCCGCTCACAAAATCCCCTGAATTATTTGTAAAATCCGGGATGGATATAAAAGGAGATTCCATTAATGGAGATGTCGTAATAATCGGTTCAGGCGCCGCAGCATCCATTCTTGCAAAAGGGCTTATTGAAAAGGGAAGAAAGGTCTTAATGATTGAAAGGGGCAACCATGAGATACCTGAAACTTATACTGAAAATGAAATGGAAATGGTTTCCCGGCTTTTCCAGGATGGGGCGATTCAGGCAGCAAGAGACTTTAGGTTTACTGTTTTCCAGGGAAGCTGTGTGGGAGGTTCCACTGTATTAAATAATGCAGTATGCTTCAAAATGCCTGAACCTGTGCTCGACAGATGGAATAAAGATTATAACGCAGGGCTGGATAAAAAGAAAGTTATGGAATCGATGGATAAAGTATTCGGTATGATAGGAGCCAGTCATCAAGGAACAGTAAGACTTAATCCAGGAGGTTTTTTATTTGAAAAAGGATGCATGAAATTAGGCTACAATACATTACCTAATGTAACGGATGCTGTTAATGCAAATATATCCGGATGTGTCGGTTGCGGGTACTGTAATATCGGGTGTCGATACAATAAAAAACTTTCGATGCTTACAACTGTTTTACCGGATATACAGAATAAATTCGGCAGGGAAAGTCTTGAGATTGTTGCCGGATGTGAAGTGGTGAAATTGAATAAAAATGGGAGTAAAATTTCGTATGTGGAAGGAGAGTTCAGAAACGGCAGAAAAATTAAAATTTATGGAAAAACATTCGTTGTAGCAGCGGGATCAGTTTCTTCCAGCATACTTTTGTTAAAATCTAAGCTCGGAATAAAAAAAGCCGGAATGAATTTGTCTTTTAATATGGGTTCTCAACTTACTGCTGCTTTCCCGAATAAAATAGATTCTTACGACGGCCTTCAAATATCCCATTATATGAAGATATCCCCGGATACGGGGTTCATCATGGAATCATGGTTTAATCCCCCTATGTTTCAGTCAACGGCTATGCCCGGATGGTTTGAAGACCATTACAAGAATATGAAACGTTATGACAGGCTCACCTGCATCGGTCTGTTAGTCGGTTCCGAATCAAATGCAAAAGTAAGAATTGCAGGGCTAACGGGGAGAGAAATAGAATATACTCCTACGGAGAAAGATTTCCGGACCTTATTAAACGGTCTTGAGCTGGCTGGTGAAATTATGCTTGAAGCTGGTGCCGAATCGGTAATGCCGAATACATTCAAATATTATGAATTTAAAAATAAAGATGAAGTATATAAGCTGCATGAATACATTAAAGATCCTAGTGAAATTACTTTGGGTACCGGCCACCCGCAGGGCGGAAATATTATTGGTAGCAGCCCCGAAAGAGGAGTGGTGAACCCTGAATTCAAAGTCTTCGGATACAATAACCTGTATGTTTGCGATGCAAGCGTATTTCCCACAAGTCTTGGTGTAAATCCGCAGCTTACTGTAATGGGTTTGGCAGACTACGCCGTACAATTTATTCATGCAAATTAAAAATATTCACCAAGAGCTTTCAGAAATTCGGAGGTAAGTTCTTTAAATCTTGATTTAATCTCCGGGACGCTCTTATTGCTTTACCTTAATCAGCAGAAAAGTTATATCATCCGCCTGCTGGAATCCGTTAAGCCATTTATCCGCTGCGGATAATAAATCGTTGATAATGTTTGCTGAGTTCTTTCTTACAGAATTTAAAAAAATACTTTTTGCCATCTCCAGATCAAGCATTTCCCTGTTTGCATTAAACAGTTCAACAAATCCGTCGGTCAGCAGCAGAATTGTATCACCGGGAGATACTTTAAATATTAACTGCTGATAGGGATAATCAGCATGTGCGCCTAAAGGCATTCCTTTTAAAACTACCTCCTCAACTGAATTTGTGTTCTGCCTGAATATTAAAAACGGCGGCATGCCTGCTGCCGATGCTGTAATTTTATATTCCTGGATTTTAAGGACTGTCATTCCCATGTAAAGATTTCCGAGATTCATCTTCTTGATTGTTTTTGTACAATGATTAAAGAAATCGGGAATGAAAAAAGTATGAGCCATTGCATCGAACTGACTTTTTATTAGAGTAACCAGGATACCTGATTTGATGCCGTGCCCGGTTGCATCACCAAGAGCAAGTGTAACCGTACCGTCATTTGATACATGGTAATCGTAATAATCGCCTCCCACTTCCGTTGCGGTTCTCATGTCTGCGGAAATTTCCAGATGTCTGATTTCAGGAAAACATTTGGGCAGTATGGATAACTGGAGTTTTCGTGCATCTTCAAGTTCGCGTGATTTCCTTTTATTTTCCGCTTCCAGAAACTTTCTTTCGATTTCTTTTTCTTTATTTTCCTTTTCCTGCTGGATTATCTTCAGGTTAGATTTAGCAAAACTTTTGGAAATGAAGATCGACATGCAGATAAATAATCCTATAGTTCCGAACGGATATCCGTTGCTAAAATTTCCTATTCTGTTAATAAGATTAAAATCCAGCAGCCAATCATATAATGAGAATAAAAATAAGATTGAAAAGCCGGCGGCAATAATCCAAACTCCCTCGATTTTTTGATTTGAAGATCTTATTACTATTCTGAAGCATTCAATAAGCAGAAGAACCATCCCGACCTGGAGATAAACAAAATTTTCCACAGGATTTAGTGCAGCTATGGGAGCAAAAACAATATAGTATCCAATTATAATCCAAGAAGATATTTTAATTTTCTGCTTTAATATGGAGTGCAAGGAGAGAAGAACCAAAATCTGGCTCAACGGCATTAAGATTCTATGGATTCTTAAATAAAAAAGTTGTTCCCTCCCATTTACAGCCAGGCTGGCCTGATAATCAAAAAACATACTTCCGGCAAAAGCAAAAAGGAAAATAGAATATACAAGATTTTCTTTAAACTGCTTATTATATACGAAAAAGACGAAATGGAACAATCCGAATGCTAGAGTTATTGCAGTAAAAAATATCTGTTCATTTGAAAGAGAAAAAGTGAATGCCTTTTCATCTCCGGATATTAATTGAAAAAATGAGAATAAAGAAGAGGCCATAAATGATTTATCCATATCATCAGAAAGTTTTTCTTTAAAAGATAAATAAACATTTCCGGTTCTACAATTTTGAAACCAATGGGATATATTTCTGCAGGGTTAAATTTCGATTTTCTATAACTTCTTGAAAGAACTTTTTAATCGGATGAAACTTTACCATTCATTTTTCGTATAAAATTTTTATTTTAAAACCCTAAATTTTCAGTCATTTAATAAACCTATGAATATTGTTGTAGAAAATCTTACAAAACAATACGGTACCCAAAAAGCGATTGATTCCATTTCTTTTCAGGTTAAGACCGGGGAAATATTAGGTTTTCTTGGACCAAACGGAGCAGGTAAAACCACTACAATGAAAATACTTACCTGCTTTATGGCACCGAATAACGGCGATGTGAAAGTCGGTGAATATTCAATTCATGATCACCAGGAAATCATAAAATCCAAGATCGGGTATTTGCCTGAAAATAATCCTTTATATTACGACATGCCGGTGCTTGAGTACCTTGAGTTCACCGCAAAGCTTCACGGCGTTGAAAGCAGCAGTATGGAAAGCAGGATCGGAGAAATGGTTCAGGTATGCGGCCTTAATGCAGAGAAGCATAAAAAAATCGGCGAGCTTTCCAAAGGATACAGACAGCGTGTCGGTCTCGCACAGGCAATGATACACAATCCGGAAATATTAATTTTCGACGAACCTACATCAGGCCTGGATCCAAACCAGATAATTGAAATAAGAAACCTGATAAAAAGAATCGGCAGGCAGAAAACTGTAATTCTGAGCACGCATATTCTTCAGGAGGTTGAAGCAATATGCGACAGGATTTTGATAATCAATAAAGGGAAAATTGTTGCAGACGGGACTCCGGAAACTTTAAGAAAACAAGCCCAGGGAGAAGAAATGCTGCGCGTAAAAATTGAGGATGAATCAAACAGAGATTTAATCTCTTCAAGCTTAAGATCTCTCGATTCAGTTGCAGCGGTTGACCCGGTTGCCGATGCTTTAAATACATTTATGGTTCAAAGTAAACCTGGATCCTCATCCAAAAGAGCTGTATTCCGGATGTGCGTGCAAAAAAACTGGACACTAACGGAAATGAGCCCGGTTGAAACTAAACTCGAAGATATTTTCAGGGAGTTGACGACTTAAAGATTGCATGGATGCATGGCTGCATGATAGAATGATTTTAATAAATTTTTAACTAAAATCTCAAATAAAATCTTATGAACAAAACCTGGATTATAGCAGTAAGAGAATTAAAGCAGTTTTTTGATTCTTTAATCGCTTACAT
>DAISZW010000093.1:0-4718 GCA_036824595.1 Ignavibacteriaceae bacterium | reverse complement strand
ATTTCATTATTCGGTTTAATCCTTGCCGAAACAATGCTGTCCAAAAGAAATATTGTTGATTAATATGCTTACTAAGAAAAAAGTAATAACAGGAATTCTTTTAATACTCGGTATTTTAATTTTAATTAATTTTTTCGCAAACCGGTTCTTTTTCAGGCTGGACTTTACCGAGGACGAACAGTTCACACTCAGCGATGCCACGGAAAATATTTTGGAATCCCTTGATGGGCCTGTAACAATAACTGCGTATTTCTCAGAAGATCTCCCTCCCGATGTTGCCAGAGTAAAAAAAGACTTGAAAGATCTTTTAGTTGAATATGACAATGCTTCCGGGGGGAAGGTAGTTTATCAGTTTATAAATCCGGGAGAGGATCAGGAAACTGAAATGGAAGCTCAGCAGTCAGGTATTCAGCCTATTATGATCAATGTTAGGGAGAAGGATCAGATGAAGCAGCAGCGGGCTTATCTGGGTGCAGTGCTTCAGCTTGGAGATAAAAAAGAAACTATACCGTTTATCCAGCCGGGTTCTGCAATGGAATATGATCTCTCAACTAATATTAAAAAACTATCCCTGAAAGAAAAAATTAAAATAGCGCTGCTTCAAGGAAATGGTGAACCTTCATTATCCGAACTTCCCCAGTTGTACCAGCAGCTTTCGATAATGTATGATGTATCTACCGTTCAGCTTCCTGATTCTGCAGAGATTGGAAACGATATTAAGACGGTAATTGTAATTGCCCCTGCGGATACTATAAAACCTGAGCATTTTGCGAAGCTCGATAATTATATCTCTAAAGGAGGCCGGATTCTAATAGCTTTAAATAGAGTTGCTGGTGATTTGTCTAATGCTACCGGTTCATTAGTTAATACAGGATTTGAAAACTGGCTTAATAAAAAAGGAATCGATGTTCAGGGTGAATTTGTAATTGATGCAAACTCAAGCAGTGTTATGGTTCGTCAGCAGAGCGGGATGTTCATTATGAATACACCCGTGAAGTTTCCCTACCTTCCGGTTATCACAAAATTTGCAGATCATCCTATTACAAAAGGGATTGAAGCAGTTGTTTTTCCTTTTGTAAGCCCGATTAAAGCTTCTAACAACGATTCTTCCCTCACTGTAACAAATTTAGCAATGACAAGCGACAAAACCGGATTCGAAAGACCCCCGGTTTATTTTGATGTAATGAAGCAATGGACAGTAAATGATTTTCCTGCATCTTCTCTTCCCGTTGCCGTTGCAATAGAAAGTAATACGAAAGGGATTGCATCTAAAATGGTTGTTTTTGGCGATGGTGATTTTGCAGTAAACGGCAGCGGGCAGAATGCTCAAAGACTTCAGGAAGACAATATAAGCTTAATGTCCAATGCAATCGACTGGCTTTCAGACGATACAGGCTTAATTTCATTAAGAACGAAGGGAGTAAGCTCGCGTCCGATTGATCCCGATCTTGAAGACGGTACTAAAACATTCCTGAAATATCTTAATTTTCTGCTTCCCATTTTTTTGATAATCGGGTTCGGTGTTGTAAGATATCAGTTTAGAAGAAGACTTAGAAATAAATGGATAAGTGAAGAATATGTTTAAGAATCTTTCTTCTAAAAATCTTTCTGTTGTTTTTGGAATTCTTTTACTGCTTGCAGTTATTTTTATCTATTACGATTCTACTCATGAAGAAAGAACATTTAAAAAGGATATTGTAGACATCGATACTTCTAAAGTAACGGCAATTTCAATTTATCCAAAAGCTACTAATCATAAAGAAGTAAAGTTATTTAAGGAAGGAAAATACTGGAAGGTTCAGCTCGGGAATAATAAATCATATCCGGCTGAAGCATCTAAAGTTGTAAACCTGATTAATATGCTCGGCGGAATAAAAGCAAACAGCGTGGCTGCACAAAGCGAAAGCAAATGGAATGAATTCAGGGTAGATACTTCCGGAACGAGGGTAAAAGTATTTGAAGGAAGCGACAATACTCTTGATATGACAATCGGGAAATTTTCTTACCAGCAGCAGGTTAGATCGATGTCGTCTTACGTCCGTGTAAAAGGAGATAAAAATATTTATGAAGTGAACGGATTCCTTGATTTTGCTTTTAACCAGAAACCGGATTACTTCAGAAACAACACTTTGCTTAATGTTGATTTTACCCATTGGAAAAGATTGACTTTCACCTACCCCGACACTTCTTTCCAGCTTGCAAAAGATTCTTCCGGCTACTGGTTAGTAAACAATGTTAAATCGGATTCAATAAAGACTGTTAATTTTTTAAGAACTCTCTCACATCTTTCCGGCAATGGATTTATTGATAATCCGGATCAATCTCTTCTGAATAAATCAACTTATACTTTAAGCATTGAATCCTCTGCATTGGGAGAAATCAGGTTATCTGCCTTTGTTAGCCCCAATCAATTTTTAATTCATTCCACCCAAAATCCGGAAGCATATTTTAACGGAAATGCAAATGATCTTTGGAAAAAAATATTTGTGGGAAGAAAATATTTGATGAAGAAGGGGTAAGATTAAGAGAAAGATTAAGAGAAAGATTAAGAGAAAGATTAAGAGAAAGATTAAGAGAAAGATTAAGAAGAGTTAATTATACAATACTCTGCGGATCTATATCATAAAATAATTTTACATCACGGAATCTAGATTTTTTACTAAATTCTTTAAAGGATTCCAGCACCGCCTTTCTTAGAATTGCACCGCCGGGATCAGTTGTTTTTGAGCTTTTAATCAAAATGTGGAACCTGTAAAAACCTTTTAGCCTTGCTATAATTGCGGCAGTGGGATTAGTAATTTTTAACCATTTTTTATATACACGCAATTCTTTATAAAAATCGTTGATTGCGCCTTTGGCTTTTTCTTCCTTTTCATCTTTAGTTTCAATCAGGCATATTCTTGTAAACGGGGGAAATCCCATCCTTTCACGGTCGGCTATTTCCTTTAAGTAAAATCCTTCATAATCGTTTTGAACAACCTTCCTGAGCGTAAAATGTTTTTCATTCTGGGTCTGAATAATTACTTCGCTGGTGCTGCTGCTTTCTGCGCTTCGGCCTGCTCTTCCTGAAACTTGTGTAAGAAGCTGGAAAGTTCTTTCATCCGCGCGGAAATCGGGCATCCACAAAGATGTTTCGGCAGAAATAACTCCAACCAGTGTAACCCTGGAAAAATCCAATCCTTTAGAAACCATTTGCGTACCGACGAGGATGTCCGTTTCTCCCTTACTGAATTCAAGAAGCATTTTGCTTAAGGAAGATTTTTTAGAGATAGAATCGGAATCTATTCTGTTTACCACCGCATCAGGAAAATAATATTCGATTTCATCTTCTACTTTTTCTGTCCCGGTGCCGAAATGCTTTAAATTAATTGATCCGCAATGCGAACATGAACCCGGTATTTCTTTTGCAAATCCGCAGTAATGGCATTCCATAATATTTTTATTAATATGAAAAACCATCGGCACGGAACAGTTATTGCAGATTTCAAGTTCGCCGCAATCATTGCAGTAAATTTGTGTTGAAAATCCTCTCCGGTTTTGCAGAATAATTACACCTTCATTTTTAGATAACCTGCTGTTGATCTTTTCCAGCAGTGTTCTAGAAAAAATATTCTCCATTCTTCTTTTTTTTCTTTCGGCGGTTACATCTACCAGTGTAATTTCAGGAAGCTTTGCATTATCAATACGATGCGTAAGTTTCAGCAGTTCATACTTTCCTGATCGTGCATTGTACATGCTTTCAATCGACGGAGTAGCCGATCCAAGCAGAACAGGGCAGCTGTTCAACTGTCCGAGTACAATTGAAGCATCTCTTGCATTGTACTTGGGAATTGTATCGGACTGCTTATAGCTTGCATCATGTTCCTCATCCACTACAATTAATCCTAAATTCTTTAAAGGAGCAAATAATGCAGATCTTGCCCCTATTACAACTTTTGATTTCCCCTTTAAAACTTTTCTCCACGAATCGTATCTTTCTCCCAGCGACATCCTGCTGTGAATAACAGTTACTTCATCTCCGAAATTATTGTAAAGTCTTGAGGTAATCTGGGGTGTAAGAGATATCTCCGGGACTAAAATCAGCGCAGATTTATTTTTAGAAACAGCTTGTTTGATCAGCTCAATATAAACTTGAGTTTTGCCGCTTCCGGTAATGCCATGCAGCAGAAAAGTTTTAAATTTATTCAGACTTATACTTTCTGCTACACTTTCTATTGCATTCTTCTGTTCTCCCGAAAGCTCAAACTCCGGCATTTCCTCCTTATATTCTTCCGTGTATTTTCTTTCAACTTCTTTTTCAAAGATTTCTATCAAACCTTTTTTTTCAAGAGAATCGAAAGAGGATTTAGAGGATTTTGTCTTTTTAGTAATAGCTGAAAGAAGCTCCGGTTTTTTTCTTTTGGAAACCAGCTCTAAAAGAATCCTGACCTGCATAGGGGATCGATTTTCTATTTCCGGGATTGCCTCGTACACTTCGGAAATATTTTTAGCAAGTCTTACAAACTTTGAATTTTTCGGCTTTATTTTGGGATTTTCAATCTCATCGAGAATAGTAACAGCACCCTTTTTTTCCAAAGCTCTTAACTGCGAATATATATTTTTCTTCTTAACGAGTCTTTGCAGATAGCCTAAATTAATTTCATCTCTTTCCGATAATTCCTTCAGAAGCTTGCCGCTTAAGGAATTTTTATTTTTTTCTCCCGCAAAAATCTTTGAAC
>DAISZW010000092.1:0-13188 GCA_036824595.1 Ignavibacteriaceae bacterium | reverse complement strand
AATCAGGCTTCTTGAAATAATTTATTAATTGTCGGCAGTCAAGATGTATTTTTTATAAAAGTAAGTTATTGCACTTGTAAGTAATTAATTTTAAATAAGTTATGGATATAAAAAAATATTTTTTTTGTCTAATTAAATGAACATTATTATGAAAAAATCTTTCACTGTAATCGTGGATATAATCTGTTTTATTTTTGGAACATTCATTTTTTTTACTACTCTCTTTAGCATCAGAAACGTGAATGGCGTGAATGGAGCTCGTTCTTATTCCGCATACTATTCAAATACAGATGTAATATTTTTAGGCTTGGGAGCTTCACTGATTGTATTAGGGTTTCTTATCAGGGATTGGAGAAAGAAATAAGGGGATGAATAAAATTCCGATTCATAAAAAATTATTTCCTCATATACCTATTATAATTACAAATATTTTAGCATCTCTTTTATTAATCAGTTTTATTTTATATCTAACTACGGATTGTATTGATGATTTTCTCTCAAATATTATCACAGAAATAATTGGGGTTATTATAACGCTTTATATAGTTGAGGTGATATTTTCTAAACAATGGTTCCTGGTTGAAGTCCAATTGAATAAAAAAATAACGGCTTTTTATGATTTGTCTGTTCATAGATTAAGTTTAGTTTTAGACATTTTAAGTATGCATAATGCAAATCCTGGAATAGTTGAAGATGATTTTAAAATTTGGAATCGGGAAACTTCAAATAAAGAAAAGATTGAAGGCAGTATAAAGCCTGTTATAAAGAAATATCTTTCATACTTAAAAACCTCTGACTTTCAGCGTTTACTTGTTATTATTGGAAAAATCGAACAACATTTATTACAGATACAGCAAAAATATAATTTAACCAAACCTGATCCGGGAACAATATATATTTTAGAAAATATAGAAGATGAATTACATGATTTAACTCTTCATTTAGAAGGAATGCTTTCGAATATACCGGATAATTTCAAAGTTTATATTCCTATCATAAAAGAAATTTTGCTTAACATGATGAATGATTTTTTAATGCTTGATGATAAATTAAGTGTAAAAACTTGATGGGATTCTCTAACCATGGAACTTAAAGATAAAGGAGAGATAAATGAGAACAAGAGTGGGTTTGTGGATTGATCATAGGAAGGCTATTGTCGTGACTGTTACGGATAAAGGGGAAGAGATAGGATTGATAATATCGAAGGTAGAAAAACAGCTCCGGCGTTCTGGTAATTCACCTTTTAAGGGTTCCTATGAATCACAGCTGATACCTGCGGATGATAGCCAACAGAGAACTCTTACGGGTCATCTCAACCTCTATTACGATGCGGTCGTTGCGGGCATTGGTGATGCGGAATCCATTTTGATATTTGGTCCTGGTGAGGCAAAGGGCGAATTAAAAAAATGTCTTGAAAGAAACAACCTCGGTGGGCGCATCGCATCTGTTGAGACAGTTGATAAGATGACAAATCGCCAGATCGCAGCGAAGGTTCGACAGCACTTTGCTAAGTAGCGTTCGGGTTTATTTTGGCTGGGTGGGATAATCCGGAGTGGATGAAAAATACACTTAGATATTTAGACTCAACATTTGCAGAAGGAGCTGTGGCGGCAAAAGTCTGGAAAAATATTGGAATGGAATTTAGAGATAAGGACAGCAATTTAGTAATGATTGATAATCCAAGGTTTGATTCAATTTTTAGACATTTAAAAGAAAAGGATATTCCGCTAATCGGTCATCACGGTGAACCAAAGGACTGCTGGCTGCCGGCAGATAAAATGATTAATAATGATATGAAGCTTTATTTTGGAAACCATCCGCAGTATCATATGAATATACATCCGGATATGCCTTCTTATGAAGAGCAGATGGCTTTGCGATAGAATGTTGGAAAGGAATAAAGAAATTCCATACATGGGAGCTCATATTGGAAGCCTTGAATAGAGTCTTGATGAACTAAACAAATTTTTTGAAAAATTTCCCAATGCTACTATTGATCTTGGAGCGCGCATGGGATATATGCAATACCATGCTGCTAAAGATAGAGAAAAGACCCGTAATTTTGTTATTAAATATCAGGACCGGATTCTTTATGCTACAGATAATGTTCAGGAATCCAATGCAGATCCGAAAATATTTAAACAAGTAGCACATGATAAATGGTTCTCTGATTGGAAATTCTTAGTTACCGGTTCAACTATGGAATCAAAAGATCTTGATATGCCTTTCAAAGGCTTAGCATTACCGAAAGGTGTGATAGATAAAATATACAGGGAAAATGATGAGAAGTTATTTACAAAAGCATGGAAGAAATAATTTTAAATCAATATTCTAAAATCAATCAGCGCGGTATAATATTTTTAAATAGTTTTTTTCCTATAAACTCCCAATGCGGAGTTATTTTCTTTAAAATGTTGATGCTGAAGTTTAAATTTAGAGATGATGAATCTCGGATGCTTCTTATTGTATGTCGTCCGGTTCATTTTTTACAAGAATACTTACCTGAACCGTTCTCCGACCTACGTTATCCGAATGTATTATTTATTTCTAGTTAGCATAAAAATCTTTTCAGCATTCTTTTTATAAAGCTTCTCGAGCGTTTCATCGCTTAATCCAAATCCATTGAGCGGCCAATGGTAATTAAACAGCTCTATATTATAGAAATGTTCATCCAGTGATTCAAGAATCCGAAAAGTAGTTTCATACATGCTCTTATCAAATCCCATATCTGTTCCGTAAAGAATCCTGTCCTGGTATTTCTCCAAAAAAGCTTTTGTATATCTCGGTACCGGAGCGTTTTCAGCATACCTTGCGCTGATGTCCGCATAAAGATTATTATACTTGTCAAAAAGAATACCCAGCTTTTCTAAATCTGTATTTTGGTTTGCAAGATGACAGGCTATAAAAATTGTTTTCGGATGTTTACTTACGGCATTCTCCAGTGTTTTTAAAACCTCCTCAAGATTTAAAATACCTTCCTGGTTATCCAATCTCCAGGAGTAAGCATTAATTAATCCGTCGTTAGTGGAATCCATTGGTTGATAGAACCATTCCGGCTCTCCCACATGAATATTGACCGGCATTTTCAATTCAGCGCACTTTTCCAGCAGCGGATCCATTCTCGGATCATCTATATGCATTCCATAAGCCGGCGGCTGAGAGTAGAATAATCCTTTACCTTTATCTCCAAGCTCCCCGACACCTTTAGCACCTTTATTAAAACATCTTATAAGTTCTTTAACTGCCTCCAGTCCATAACCGGGTTTATCATATCCTGTATAATCGAATCCGCACCAAAGTTCAAATCTATCCTGATACCTTGAATAAAAATTGACCAATGAATCAAACTCAGTCCCGTGAGCATAAGTAAGGAGTATTGTTTTAATAATTCCCGCCTCATCCATATTCTTAACCCATAAATCAAGGTCGTCTATGGATTGCGCATAAGCATGTGAATGAATATCAATAATCGGGAATTTAGCTTTTACAATTTTTGTAACGGGGACTTTATAAATACTTTTCGGGCGGTAATCTTTTAATAATAGCTTGTCCGGACTTGTTTGTCCGGATGTTAAACAACTGCCGGAAAATATTAAGATGATAAAAAATAAAAATAAAAAATCTTTTTTAACCGGGAATAAATTTTTCACTTAAGTTCCTTGTTTGAAATTTTATTAAGCTATAATTACTTTAACACCAATGCTCTGTAGATTTCTAAGCTCATCTTCAGGAATTTTTGAATCCGTAATTACTAAATCTACTTTTGACATTGGGGCAATAAAAGCAAAACTTCTCTTTTTAAATTTACTGGAATCAGTAACAACTATTACTTCCTTTGAAGATTCTATCATTAGCTGGTTAAGCTGGGCTTCTTCAGAATTTGGCGTGGATATTCCATACCGTGAATCAATTCCGTCTACACCTATAAATGATTTATCGCAGTAGAAACTCTTAATGCTGTTTTCTGCAATAGAACCTATCAGGGAAAGAGAGTTGTGCCTTAAAAGTCCGCCCAAAAGAAACACTTTTCTTTCATCATTTGCCAAATGACTTGCAATATTTAATGAGTTGGTAATAATAGTAAGATTTCTGATATTACCAAGGTTTTTTACAATCTCAAGAGTGGTAGTACCTGAATCAATAATTATCGTATCATCATCATTAATGATTTCTGCTGCTTTTTTCCCGATAGCTTGCTTTTCTTTATAATTAATTTTTGCCTTTTCATTAAGCTTTTGGTCAATGCCTACACGCTGAGTTTTTAAAGCTCCGCCTCTTGTTTTTATCAGCAATCCTTTACCTTCTAATTGAGACAGATCATTTCTAACTGTTACTTCGCTGACATTGAAAATTTTGCTGAGATCAGTTACCCGTACCTGTCCATTTAAATTGATTAATTCAAGAATCTTCATTCTGCGGTCGATCGTGAGCTCCTTTGTTTCCTTAGTTTCGGGCATTTTTCTATAAGTTTTTTTCAAAAGCTTTCGAAATATATATTTTTTTTTTAAAAAGGAAAAGAAAATACTTGACAAAGAAAAAAAATAAGATTATAATAATAGTAAACATTTGAAACAAATAATAAGGTTTTAAAAGTGAAATCGTCAGCTTTTAAAAGTATAATGCCATCCGGAGAATTTAGTACAGAAAAAGAGATTATGGGCCAGCCTGATCTATGGATGAAACTTTGGGTCAACTTTAAAGTGATTAAAAACGATTTAAAAAATTATTTAACTAAAGTTCTAAATGATAGTGGAGTTCAGATTATTCTTACCGGTGCCGGAACATCTGCTTTTATCGGTGATGTTCTTTTAGGAGCTTTCAATAAAAATATTAGTGTGCATAGCAGTGTGGTGGCCACAACAGATCTCATAACCCATCCCGAATTGTACTTCAATAAAAACAGAAAGTATTTGCTGGTTTCTTTCGCAAGATCAGGTAACAGCCCGGAGAGTTCACAGGCAATTATTCTTTCCGAGGAATTATCAAAGAAAGTTTATCACCTGATAATAACCTGTAATAGTAATAGTGAGCTGCTGAGAATTGTCTCGGGTAAAGACCACTTTACCTTCCTTATGCCTCCCGAAGCCGACGATAAAGGGTTAGCAATGACCGGAAGTTTTACTTCAATGTTGTTAGCGGGCATTTTAATCTCCCTAATAACTCAGGAAGTTGATGTAGAAGAACAAATAAATGCAATTCATTCATACGGGGAAAAAATACTTAAGGAAAATTCCGGCAGCCTGAAGAAAATAGCCGGAATGGACTTCAACAGGGCGGTATTTCTTGGTTCGGGTATGCTTAAAGGAATTGCCCGTGAATCCCAGCTTAAGCTGCAGGAACTGACTGATGGAAAAGTGATATGCAAATATGATTCTTTCTTAGGATTCCGGCACGGGCCAAAAGCTGTAATCAATGAAAAAACTCTGATTGTATATCTGTTTTCAAACAGCAGTTATGCAAACAAGTATGAAACAGATTTGGTTAAGGGAATTAATAAAGGACGGAAAACACTTTGTTCAGTCGGCTTAATGGAAGAGAAAATAAAGTTGCCCGACATGGATCTCAAAATAATCTTATCTGATAATGGAAAGATATTAAGTGACGAATTCCTTTCGGTTGTATCTGTTCTGCCGGCACAGATGTTAGGTTTATATAAATCCATAAATCTTGGTTTGAAACCCGACTCTCCCTCGGACAGCGGGATGATTCACCGGGTTGTTCAGGGCGTTAAAATTTATCCCTACGAAAATAATAATAATAAATGATCGCGACCGATAATAAACTTTTATCTCTCGTTGCACTGCATAAATCCGGGCGGCCGCTTGGCATTACATCAATATGCTCTGCAAATGTTTATGTTATAAAAGCAGCAATTCTGCACGCAAAAAAAAATAATAAAATGGTCTTAATTGAATCTACTTCAAACCAGGTTGATCAATTCGGCGGTTATACAGGGCTGACACCGAAAGGATTTAAAGAAGCAGTATTTGAGATAGCTGAAGAGGTAAACTATCCCGCCGAAAATATTATTCTCGGCGGAGATCATTTGGGTCCCAACAGATGGCAGAATGAAAATTTTAACCCGGCCATCCAAAAAGCAAAAGATCAGGTTTCGGCATATGCGGCTGCGGGCTTTAATAAAATCCACCTTGATGCAACAATGAAATGCGCCGATGATGGAAATCCTTCGGTTCCTTTAAATCCGTCAATAATTGCTGAAAGGACTGCAATACTCTGCAAAGCGTCGGAAGAATCTTTTGCCGGCTCTGATAAAGAGCTTGATCCGCCGGTTTATGTAATTGGTACCGATGTACCTCCGCCGGGCGGAGCAAATCTTAACCATAATGCTTTTCATATTACCCCGGCAGGAGAAGTTCAAGAGACTATTAAGCTGACTAAAAATGCTTTTGAAAAATACGGACTTGATAAGGCATGGGGAAGAGTTATTTCAGTGGTTGTCCAGCCCGGAGTTGAATTTGGAGATGTTGAGATTTTCGATTATGAGAGAAAGAATACTGCCGGATTAAAAAAAATAATAGAAGATTATGATAATCTTGTTTACGAGGCTCATTCCACTGATTATCAAAGAAAAGAAAAGCTGAAGCAGATGGTTGAGGATCATTTTGCAATATTGAAAGTTGGTCCATGGCTGACCTTTGCTTTTAGAGAAGCAGTATTTGCACTGACATTAATTGAAGAGGAATATCTGTCCGGCAGAAAGTATATTACTCTCTCTAACCTCTGCCAGGTCATTGAAGATAGAATGATTAAAGAGCCGGTTTATTGGGAGAAGTATTATAAAGGGGAGGAAGATTTAAAAAGGTTCAAAAGAAAATACAGTTATAGTGATAGGATCAGGTATTATTGGAATGATAGTTCTGTTCAAAAGGCTTTATCAATTTTATTAAAAAATCTTACCGAGAATAAAATTCCGATTACTCTGATAAGCCAGTTTTTACCGGAAGAGTATAAATTAATAAAAGACGGCTCCTTAACAGTAAATCCTGAGGAATTAATAATAAAAAGAATTTCGGATGTTCTGGATATTTACAACTACGCAACAGACGGAGGGAAATTATGAAAGTCCGTCCCTGGCTGATATATGCTGTAATCACCACAATATTCTGGGGTGTCTGGGGTGCATTAATTGAACTGCCTGAGAAAGCAGGTTTCCCTGCTACTTTGGGTTATGCAGTGTGGGCATTGACTATGATACCGCCGGCTCTGGTAGCATTAAAAAAGATTAACTGGAAGCTGGATGCTGATAAAAAATCAATCTTTCAGGGCTGTGTAATCGGGTTAACGGGAGCAGGCGGACAATTAATTTTATTCCAGGCACTAAGGACAGGCCCGGCATATCTGGTATTTCCGTTTATTTCCTTGTCCCCGGTTATTACAATTATGCTCTCTTATATTTTCTTAAAAGAAAGAGCATCTAAAAAAGGCTGGGCGGGAATAACACTTGCATTAATCGCAATTATTTTCCTTTCATATCAGCCCTCCGCTAATGCCGGTAGTTCAGGCTACTTATGGATAATCTTATCTTTAATTGTGTTTCTGGCGTGGGGGTTTCAGGCATTTGTAATGAGATTTGCAAACCAAACCATGAAAGCCGAAAGTATATTCTTCTATATGATGATAACAGGTCTCCTGTTAATCCCCTTTGCTTTAGTTATGACAGATTTTAATCAAAATATTAACTGGGGATTTAACGGACCTTACCTGGCAGCTTTAATTCAAATATTAAATTCAATCGGCGCATTAATGATCGTATATGCATTCAGGTACGGCAAAGCAATTATTGTCAGTCCAATGACCAATGCAGTTGCCCCGGTAATTACAATTATCATTTCTTTATTAATTTATCAGGTTATTCCGCATCCTCTGATTGTTGTTGGGATGGTGCTAGCTGTAATATCAATATTCCTGATGGCAATTGAAGATACAACGGATGAAACTATACCAGAAATTGAAAAAGGAAATTTAAGTGAAGCCGAAAAAGTTTGATGTAATTGTAGTTGGCGAATTAAATGTAGACATAATTCTGAATAAGATTGAATCTTTTCCGGAAATAGGGAAAGAGAAATTAGCCGAAGAGATGACTGTAACACTTGGAAGTTCTTCCGCCATATTTGCCAGCAATTTAAGCTCTCTCGGAGCTAAAGTTGCCTTCGTGGGGAAAATAGGTGACGACAATTTTGGAAAGCTTATACTGGATGAATTATCGAGAAAAGGCGTCGGCGTTGATTTAATAATTAAAGATAAGAAAACTAGTACAGGTGCGACAATAGTATTGAATTACAGTGAAGACAGGGTAATGATAACTTACCAGGGGGCAATGAACAATCTAACTCTTAATGATATTCCGCCGAATATTTTAGAAGAAGCAAAGCATCTGCATTTTTCCTCTTACTATCTGCAGCCCGGGATGAAGGAAAATATAAAGGAATTGTTCCAGTCGGCAAAAACTGCAGGGCTGACAACTTCATTCGATATGCAATGGGATCCGCAGGAAAAATGGGAGTTCAACTATAAAGAAGTGCTCCCCTGTGTAGATGTCTTTCTACCGAATGAACAGGAATTATTGTTTCTAACAAAGGAAAATTCATTGGCGGATGCCGTAAAAAAGATTACCCTGTTCGCTAATCATCTCGTTGTTAAAATGGGAAGTAAAGGATCTCTCCTGGTAAGCAAAGGGAAAGAATTTTTTAAGGAATCTTTTTTAAATACTAATGTAGTTGATGCTATTGGAGCTGGCGACAGCTTTAATGCCGGATTCATATTCAAATACGTAAATGGAGAAAACTTAACAGAGTGCCAGCTGTTCGGTAATCTGATGGGCGCAGTTAATACCACGGCAGCGGGGGGCACCGCAGCTTTTACAAACTACAAAGAGATTCTAAAAATAGCTGAAGAAAAATTCGGATACATTAATTGAAATTACTGGAAAAATTAATAGAAGTAAAAAGAAATAGTAAAGCTCTTCTTGCTGCTAATTTTTACAACTTTGAAACATGTAAAGGAATTGTAAAAGCAGCAGCTAATCTGCAGCAGCCGGTTATTCTGCAGCTGACAAAAAGTTCAATTGAGTATATGGGATTAAAAACAGCGGTAAAGATCGGCAGATCAGTCTCTGACGAATTCAATGTCCTGTCCTGGCTTCATCTGGATCATTGCCGGGATGTAAAATTGATAAAACTATGCCTCGATGAAGGCTTTGATTCCGTAATGATTGATGCAAGCGATAAACGGATCGAAGAAAATATTATTATTACTTCAACTGTGGTTGATTTGGCATCGAAGTATGATGTTAATGTTGAAGCAGAATTGGGTTCTGTTCCTAGACCTGATTCTGAAATTCAGCCGGATAAATTTACGGATCCTTCGGAAGCTGAAAGATTTGTTAAGGAGACAGGCGTTACATCTCTGGCGGTGGCGATTGGAACAAAGCATGGATTTTATAAAGGTGAACCGAAGCTTGATATTCAAAAATTAATGGAGATAAACAGAATAACCGATGCATGCCTGGTTCTTCACGGCGGATCGGGTATCCCGGCGAATGTGCTGAAGCTGGCAATAATGAATGGGATCACTAAAGTAAATATTGCTACAGATACAAAAGATCTGTTTATAAAAACTTTAAAAGAAAAGATGCGGGATTCCGATGAGATAGATCTGCGGAAAATCTTTCCCTTAGCAATTAATGAAATTCAAAAACTAATAGAACAGAAATTAAAAATCGTATCAATGCTAAACTGAAGTTGTAAATGAAATCATCCGGATTAAATAAAATTTTACTTCTTTTCTTCCTGGCAGTTATTTCGGCAGATCTAATAGCCCAGCAAGATTGGACGCACAAGGTAAGGATAGCCGGTCATCCTTTAAATAGTGATAATATCGGTTCTATCATTAAATCTGCCTCCGAAAGCTTTGTTTATGGAATCGAAACAGACAATGATATTACAGGACGATATGAAAGTTTTATTGACCCGGAAGAAAAATTAAAAGCTATCTGGGAAATAACTGAAAAAGCTCACAGTGTAAATAACAAGACATTTGTTTACATCGCCGGACTTGAATGCATTACGTCTGATGCTGAAAATAAAGAACATACTTTTTTCAAGGATCATCCCGACTGGGTGCAGAGAGATATAAATGGAAAGCCTGCTGTCTTTGGAGGCAACGATGCTTTCTGGATCTCAGAAGGCGATGAGGATGTCTGGATAAGTCCATATGCAATGGAATGGCGTAAGATTTATATGCGGCGTGTAAAAGAAATTGCGGAAACCGGAATCGACGGGATTTATGTTGATATTCCATACTGGATGACTCATTTCGAAGGCTGGGAAAATACCTGGGCAAGTTTTGATGATTATACGGTTGCAGTTTTTAAAGAACAAACCGGTTTAAATGCAAAAGAAGATATTCAATTGGGCAACTATGATGATCCAGGGTTTATCAAGTGGATCAATTTCAGAATTCAAACCCTAACAGATTTTATGGAAGAGATCGATCGGAATATTAAAGAAGTCAATCCCGAATGCATGACTATCGCCGAAATATATCCCGGTATCGGCGAGGAAGCTGTAAGAGTCGGTGCAGATGTTTATAAAATGTATGATGTGGTTGATGTAATTGCGCATGAATACAGCGAAGGAGAATATTATGCTTCAGACAGAGCGCCTTTGGACTGGTACAACTATGTAATAGGGATGCATACTTTCAGAGCCTTTGCCGGAGATAAAGCTTCGTGGATGTTAAGTTATTCCTGGTATGATAATGAAAAAGTTAAACCCGCTGATGCAATAAAAAGTCTGTTTGCTTCGCAGCTTTTTTCCGGAACGAATATGTGGGATGTGAAAGGATATGTAATGTCCGGAACAAACGATATTGAAACGAGAAGAACAGTTTATGAATGGGTTTCCAGGTATGAAGATATATTTTATTCGCAGCGCGTTCCCCTTCAGCCGGTAAGTGTTTACTTTTCCGATGTTACAAGAAATTACTTCAGCAAAGATTTTATAGAAAGCTACCGCGGTTTTTTAAATTTATTAGTCCATTCACAAATAGAATTTCAAATTGTCACTCCCCGTACAGTCGAAAAACTTTCGCCGGATATTCTAATTCTTCCGGATGTAAAATGTTTAAGAGAAGATGAAATAAATGCTTTTAAGAGATTAGCTGAAAAAGGAACAAAATTTATTATTACAGGAGAAACCGGAAAATACAACGAGAATAAAGAAGAAAGGAAAATGGATGTATTAAAAGAAATCTTTCAACCTGGAAATAGTAATCAAAAAATTAATAATAAAAATTACATTTATATACAAAGCTGCCCCGGTAAAAACTATTCTCAAATAATTAATTCTGATCTCAACACGTATTTTATTGAAAACCGTAAGTCAGGGAGAATTGATGAAGCTGAAAAAGAGTTTCTGTCTCTTTTAAAAGATTCGACTTCCTACATGCCGAAATTAAAAATTTACGCACCTTTTGATCTTATTGCATCGTACAGTGTTTCAGATGAGAATATCCATATCTATTTAACAAATGTAAAAGGACTATGCGAATCCTGTAATTCAAATAATAGATCAATAAAAGAAATCAAAATTGTTTATGATGAATCTATAGGAAGTGAGCAAGTATCCGTACTTCCATTTCTAGGTAAAGAAACAATGATAAAGTCGGCTCATTCCGGCACAGAATTCAGTTTTATCATTCCTGAAATAGAAAGAGGAATGGTAGTAACTATTAAAAGATCAAAAAAAATTTAATTATAGAATGATTACTACAATATCAATATCAAAAACCATAACTCTTTTCTTGTTATTGACTGCAGCAAGTTTTCCGCAGACAATTATTTCATACGAAGGGACTGATGAAATATTTTTTAATCCAGAAAGAGGGTTCTCGGCATACAGGAGCAATCCGGTAACTCAGAGTTTTATTAATATTTTGAAGAGTGAATATGTTTCAGTCATACAGCGTATTTATACAATTCCTCAGTATAACGATACTCCCTTGCCGGAGAGCTTTTTAACCACTCTTCAAAATGATCTAAATGAAGCGCGCAGCGGCGGAGTTAAGCTTGTTCTTCGTTTCTCTTATACAAATAATCAAAATGGAGAGGATGCGGCGCTTGATACAATCCTTCTGCACATAAATCAATTAGCTCCGGTTTTCGAAGAAAATTACGATGTGATAGCATATATCGAGGCAGGTTTTATCGGTGCATGGGGAGAATGGTATTATTCATCTCATAACCTGAATAATACAATCAGCCGCAGGACAGTCTTATTTGCTCTTCTGGATGCATTGCCGGAACAAAGAATGGCGGTAGTGCGCACTCCGGATTATAAAAGAAGAATTTTTGAAGATGCTGAACCTCTCACGGTTGAAGAGGCTTTTTCAGGATCTGATAAATCAAGAACCGGGGCGCATAACGATTGCTTCCTTGCAAGTGCAACAGATTACGGGACTTACCTGGACAATGATATTGAGGGCGATAAAACATTTTTAAATTTAGACAACAGGTTTCTTCCCCAGGGAGGTGAAACCTGCTGCGATTGCGGTTATGCCGGCTGTAGTAATGCCCTCGAAGATTTAGCAAGAATGCACTGGTCGGTCTTAAATAAAGATTATCACGAGGATGTTCTTGACAGGTGGGTTAACGAAGGGTGCATGGAAGAAATAAAAAGAAGACTCGGATACCGCTTTGAATTAATTGAAGCATCAATGTCAGACAGCATTCAACCATCTGGTATCTTTAATATTGATATAAGTATTGCAAATAAGGGATTTGCCAGTCCTTTCAACCCGAGAAATCTGGAAATGATCTTAAGGAATAAAACTGATAATAGAAAATTCCGGTTATTAACCGAAGAAGATCTCAGGTTATGGCTCTCAGGAGATACCGCAAATATCACAATCACTGGAGGTATACCGGCCGATATGCCTGAAGGTGAATACGATTTACTCTTGTTTCTTGCTGATCCTGAAACACGTTTGCATGATAACCCTGATTATGCAATCAGATTGGCTAATGAAGGATTGTGGGAGGATTCTACAGGGTTTAATTCACTTAATCATACGGTAATAATCTCTGATAATGCCGAAGGTGAAAATTACGCCGGCGATAATTTTTTCGAAATATATAATAATGTTACCGGTATTCAATCTGAACAAAAG
>DAISZW010000253.1:0-3739 GCA_036824595.1 Ignavibacteriaceae bacterium | reverse complement strand
TTTTTCAAACAACGAGCTCATAATTTTTTATATCCATTAAGCCTGGCTTCCTTCATCAAACCGGCAATGCGTTCTGCCTGCAGAGCGAAAGTTTCAAGGCGGGCTTCAATAACCTGCGGATAAACATTCCCGTCAGTTTCAATAGTTAAGAAAGGTATATTCATTTTTCCATTAAAAATTTCAGGTAATTTATAATTTTTATTAATAATTCTTTCGGCAAATAATTTATTTTCAACTTTCATTTCAGGCACAGAAACTGCTTCAGTAAACCTTGTGGGCATACATCCAAAAGGACCAAGATTTATTACCCCGCAATACTTATCAATTGTCTCATGCAGTGCTACTCCGAGCGTCAATCCCGGCTCTCCTTTGTACTCCAAAGGAATGATATGCCTGCTCCTTTCGAGAAGCGGCTTCACCTTTGTTAATGAGAATTTGTAGTACCCGGTTTTTGAAAGGATTTTTTTTACCCTGTATTCTGTAATCCTCATATAAAGAACTCTTATCAGCCGCTCCAGCTTTTTTCTTGAAGATGTATCCGGCTCTAAAAGTTTTTGCTTCAACAGGTAATCAACATAATAAATCCATTCGGTTATATAAGAGTCTTTAAGGATAAATCCTTTTTGTGCAAAATGCTTATTCAGCCATTTATGTGAAAAGTGATCACGCCTTACATAAATTTCACCGCATAGAGCAATATACTTTGCTTCACTGATTGGAGCCTTTGATGTTATTTTGTTCTTAATTATTCCTGAAAATTTATTTAAAGCCTTATAAATTTTATCCGGTTCCTTTTCAAACACACGGTTTAATTTATCATACTCTTCATAGAAAACCCTCAGGCCTTCATCCGGATCTGCAGCGTGCGCCATTATCCCGGAACGGATATCATCGAGCACATCGCTTACTAGCAGGGTCTGAGCTCCCCTCAGTGAGAAATTAGGACCTAGCCCGGCAAAACCATCTTCATTCATTAAAACTAAAGTTGTAACATTCCTCAGTTTCTTTCTTTTAATAATTTCACGGATGAAAACAGGGTACTGTCCGATCCTGCAGTTACCGGCTCCCTGGATAATGAAGAAAGCTACATATTGTTTTCCATCCCATCTATTCTCCAGGTAATCAAGCAGGGAACCGATGCAAAGAAGCAGGGGCAGGCATTCCTTACCGCTTGCAACAGACCTGCCATGTTTTAGAATCTCCGGGTTTCCTTCAGGCATTGCTATGGCATTGAATCCCTGGCTTCTTAATCCTGCGGCAAACATTGGAGCTGCAAGATCACCCATTGAAGGAATTAAAATAGCAACCCTCGGATCGGATAAGGGAATTTTTTCTCTGCTTGAAGAAATAAAGTATCCTCCGTCCGCTTCAAACTCTATTCTTGCCGGAACAAAATCGCTGTAATCCGGGTCGCTGATTTTATATTGTATCTTCCTGTAATTTTTAATTATGTCGAGAGCAGCATCTATTCTTGTATTGATGCCGGCATCGGCTGTATGCCCGTCAAGCTCGAGAGTTAATGAAGGCTTGGTCCCCATTAAGGAACGGAATGTAGTTAACAGCATTGAATCCGGCCCGCAGGAAAAATTTGAAATATATGTTGCATAGAATTGCGGATTATTTTTTATGATTCGTGCGACTTTCAATATCTTCTTTCCGCCTTCCCAATATTGATTATCATCTATAACTTCATTCCGGTAATCAAACATATCATAGGGGACAACATAAACACCTCTCGATGCAAACTTTTTTGGTATTCCTTTGTTGGCAAGCTCTGTAAAAGAATTATAAGGCCTACCGACCAAAACAATCGCCGTCTCTTCAGGATGCTTTCTCAAAAATTCTGTGAATTCCTTCCCCATAGCATAAAGTTCATTCTGATAATCATCCTGCATTTTCAATGCATACCGGAAAGCTTCTTTTACTCTTGCTTCATCTTCAATTCCCAATCGTTTGGCAACTTCAATAAATTTTTCCTCTTCCTTATCAAAGCCATTTGCAAAATTGAAGAACGGAGTAATTAATTTTTCTTCCGGAACTAAATCCTTGAATGCCTGCTTTAAATAAAATGGTTCGCCGCTTATGAACACACAGGTACAATTGAAATCGAGTCTATGATAACCTGTCCCGATTTTATCGGGATCGGCATCTTCCACATACATTTCAAAAATTTCAGGAATGAAATAATAATCGGGATTTTTTGAAATCAAATCTGCAAATAAGCCTAAAGAAACCTGGGCTGGATAACAGAAGGAAGTATTCTCTCTTTCCAAACCTTTTTCATCTACCTTATCTGAAAGGATAACCCTGAAGCCAAGGCTAGTAAAGAAATTATAATATAGAGGATATATTGTATGTGTATGGAAAGATTGATTTATCCCCACAGTTACTGCATCTTCCGGAAGCTTAACTTCGGGGGCATACTTTTCAAATGTTAAGTATTGCCTTTTTTTAACATAATCGTATTTATCAATATCTACTTTGGTTTTATGAATTACATTATAATATTTGTTGCATGCACCGCCGAAAGGATAAGTTTTCCCTTCAACTTCGATAAGGTTTATGGGACAAGCCAGATCGCATTTTTCCTTACCCCCGATACAGATGAAGGGCTTTTTATAGCTGACTTCTCTTTCAGAAAGCTCTTTCAGTAAAAATTCATCGGGTTCCATTAACCCCAGATCTATTTTTTCTTTTATTTCAAGGGCTACACCAAAAGCACCCATCAAACCGGGATCGGGAGGAACTATGATTTCCTTGCCGGTTAGTGCAGCCATCGCAATAGGTATAGCTTTATTATAACAAACGCCGCCCTGCATAAATATTTTTTTCCCGATAGGACGGTTACCTTTAACACGGTTTACGTAATTCATGCAGATTGAATAAACCAGTCCGGCAACAATATTCTCCTTGCTTATATTTTCCTGCTGTGCGGTTTTAATATCTGAGCTGATAAAAGCAGAGCACTGGTCGCTGAAATTCGGTGGGGTATCTCCCTTCATTGCGATCGGTTCAATGTCCGTTACTTTTATTCCGAGAGACTCATAAGCGGATTCTTCAATGAAAGATCCTGTGCCCGCAGAGCATGCTTCATTCATCGCATAGTCGGCAGGAACTTTATTTACTATGTATGTGTATTTTGCATCCTGCCCGCCGATTTCAAAAATGGTATCCACATCAGGATCGAAATAAACTGCCGCTGCTGCATGTGCTACAATTTCATTTACAACTCCTTCGGTCAAAGCATGAAGCCCGGCTATCTGCCTTCCTGAGCCGGTAGTCCCCAAACCAATAATAGTAATTTTTTCAGGTATTTGTTTTAATAATTCAGTGTAACATTTTCTGGAGGCTTCAATAGGATTTCCAAGTGTATATAAATAAACAGAACCAAGTATCTTATTGTCGGATTTTCTAATCACTACTGCTTTCGTAGTTGTGGAGCCGACGTCGAGTCCGAGTATGCAGACATCACTCTCTTTTGCCTTGCTCCTTTCCATCGTTTTGAATTGAACTTTATCTTTGAAATTTTTGAGCGGCTGGTGGAAAACAAAAGAGCTTTTCCTGTCAATAAAAATATCATTAAAGTCTTCTATTATATTCACTTCATGTTCAAGAGCATAAAGAGCAGCACCCAGAGCTTCAAAATAAGGTGCTTCCGCAGGTATAACGATATCGGGGACTTTTTTCCTAAGGAAATCAATAACAACAGAATTTTTTGTAACGCCGCCGACAACCATTA
>DAISZW010000091.1:0-13298 GCA_036824595.1 Ignavibacteriaceae bacterium | reverse complement strand
TCCATCAAGATTTTTTCAGGTGCAGATGAGCCGAATTTTTCAATGCTTATCGATTCGCCGAGGGTTCCGGTATATCTTTCCCATCCTAATTTTACCGCCGCTTCTACTGAAACTCTCGCGGCCACCGAAGGAGGGAGAATATATTCTTTGTATTCCTTAGTCTGCTGCTCGAATAATTCCCATGACGGGAAGCTTACAACGCGGACATTTACACCTTCAGCCTGAAGCTTTTCGGCAGCACTCAATGTTACAGCTACTTCGGAACCTGAAGCCATTAAAATTAATTCAGGTTTCCCTTTGCTGTCCACTAAAATATATGCACCCTTTAATAACCCTCTTGCAGAAGGAAATTTATTCTGATCTAGAATAGGCAGACCCTGTCTAGTTAATATCAGAGCAACCGGACTATTTTTATGTTCGATTGCAGCATGCCAGGCATATGCAGTTTCATTTGCATCTGCAGGGCGAATTACCAACACCTTAGGGATTGCCCTTAGCGCAGCAAGTTGCTCCACAGGCTGGTGTGTAGGACCGTCTTCTCCTAAACCAATGCTGTCATGAGTAAAAACGAATATCGGTTTAATTCCGGATAAAGATCCTAATCTTATTGTAGGTCTTAAATAGTCGGAGAAAATTAGGAAGGTACCGCCGTAAGAGATTACTCCCCCGTAAGTCGCCATTCCATTTAAAGTGCTTCCCATTGCATGTTCTCTTACACCGAATCTTAAATATCTGCCTGAATAATTTTGATTTGAAAAATTTTCAAAACCTTTGGCCTTTGTATTATTCGACGGAGTTAAATCTGCCGATCCTCCGATCATTGTGGGGATATGAGGTGTAATTGCATCCAAAACTTTTCCCGATGCAGCTCTGGTAGCTAATTTTTTCCCGTCCGCTTCAAAGACTGGCAGTGCATTTTTCCACTCGGTGCCAAAATCCCCGTTCATTACATCCTCAAACAGCTTTGCATCTTCCGGATATTTAGTTTTGTATTTATTAAACTTTTCATTCCACTCATTTTCATATTGGGCTCCTTTTGATTTGATGGTGGAAAAGAAATTTTTGACTTCATCCGGAATCAAGAAGCTTGAATCTTCAGGCCAGCCCAAATTCTTCTTTGTTAATTTAATTTCCTCTTCGCCCAAAGGAGCACCGTGTGCTTCGGATGTATCATGTTTATTCGGGCTCCCATAGGCAATATGGGTTCTAGTAATTATTATTGAAGGCTTATCCGATTTTTGAGCCTCTTTAATTGCACTTTCAACAGCATCAAGATTATTTACATCATCAATGTGCTGAACATGCCAATTATATGCTTCGAACCTTTTACCTACATCTTCCGAAAAAGATAGAGAGGTTTCTCCATCAATAGAAATGTAATTATTGTCGTAAAAAAAGATGAGCTTGCTTAATTTTAAATGTCCCGCAAGGGAAGCGGATTCGTGTGAAACGCCTTCCATCAAATCACCATCGCTGCAAATGCCGTAAATAAAATGATCAATAATTTTGATATCGTCTTTATTAAACTTGGAAGAAAGAAATGCCTGAGCCATAGCCATTCCGACCGCATTTCCAAATCCTTGTCCTAATGGTCCCGTAGTGGTTTCAACGCCTGGAGTTAGATGGTATTCGGGATGGCCGGGGGTTAAACTTCCCCACTGGCGGAAATTTTTTATTTCTTCTAGTGATAATTGATATCCGCATAAATGGAGCATGCTGTAAAGAAGCATACTTGCATGCCCGGCAGATAAAATAAATCTGTCTCTGTTTCTCCAATTTGGATTTAAAGGATTATGCCGCATATATTTTGCATAAAGAACATATGCAATGGGCGCGCAAGCCATAGGTGTTCCAGGGTGACCCGAATTTGCTTTTTGCACTGCTTCGGCGGATAAAAAACGAATGGTGTTGATTGCTAATTCATCTATTTGTTTTGAATGTACAGGCATTTAAATACTCCGTCAGTTTGAGTAAAAAATTTTGAACTACAAATATATTAAAAATGAGATAAAGAGCCTTTATTAATCTCTCAGAAGTATTTTTGATGGCTTAAGATCAAAAGAATATGGGGAAGGGAAATAAAAAAACCCCGGATATCTCCGGGGCCTAACAAGCGACCCAAACCGACTACCCTTGCGGCTTAAGGAAGGATAATCGAAAGGTTATGATAAACATAAAAAAAAATTTCATGCATCAAAGTGATTTAAAACATTTTTAAATATTAATTGGAGAACAGAGTACTGAAATAGATTATTACTCCAATATTTGCTGTTATTAAATCAGTTTTAGATTTTGAAGGATTATAAAACACTCTTCCGGGCTCAATTATTACCGATCCTTCCTTCAGATATTCCGCTTCAGTTCCCAGCAGATATCTCGCTTTAATATCTATAAATATTGAACTTAAATCTTCCGAAGGCCCGGATACCTGGATCATAAAACCGCCTCCACCTCCATAGCTCCATGCAAAATCGTCAAAATTTGTGGAGCCGGCTACTTCTTCAGTTCCTCTGCTTTGAATGGATGTTTCAGTAAACAAATAGGCGCCGCCGAACAAGCCTTCAATATACGGCCTGACGGCACCGGATGGGGGAATCAGCTGGAACAGGACATGAAAATTCAGAAGGTTGTTTGACCTGTCAACTTCTACCGTAACATCGGGGATGGTGGAACTGAAAGGTTCTAATCTTGATTCACTTCCGTAGTTTAAATAACCTACATTCAATCCGGCAGAAAAGGGGAGAGCAGGTTTTGGGTTGAAGAACATAAATTGCCCGCTTATTCCGATTCCTGTTCGTTTTACATGGTCTTTAAACTCTCCTGACGGAAAACCGAGCGTGAAATTTATACCGGCCGATTGCGCAAAAGAGGAAATTGCAAATCCGTTTAATATTAAAAAGAGTAATAAATTCCGTTTGTACATTTTTAAATTAACTCCCGATTTATTTGTTAAATCTTTTTTTTGGGGAAAGCATAAAAAATGAACTTTGCTAATTTAATGAGAATTTATAAAAGTAGTTTTCAATTTTGCAATTAACGATTAATAGTAATGATAACTTGACTAAGTTCTTAAACCCCGCGGAATAATAAATTTTTCCAATAGATCGAAAAACCATTGCACAGCCAGGGCGAGAATTGCTGCAGGAACTGCACCTTCCAAAATCAATGGAATGTTGTCCAGCCTGATCCCGGTTAATATCGGCTGTCCGTATCCTCCCGCTCCTATTAATGCTCCAAGTGTAGCCGTTCCGACATTAATTACAGCAGATGTCTTTATCCCTGCTAAAATAGAAGGCAAAGCTAAAGGGAGTTCAATAAGCCATAGTTTATAAAACCATGATAACCCAAGCACCTCTGCCGATTCCTTAATATGCAGAGGTATGTTTTGAAGTCCGGAATACGTATTCCTCACTATCGGAAGAAGACTATAAAGAAACAAGGCAGCAATTGCAGGCCATGAACCTATTCCAAGCAGCGGGATCATAAAAACCAGCAGTGCCAGCGAAGGTATGGTTTGTATAATACCGGTTAACCCTAAAATAAAATTGCTGATTTTCTTTTTTCTGTAAGCTAAAATTCCAACGGGAATGGAAAATAATACAGCAGGTACTAAAGAAACTAAGACAAGGTAAATATGCTCTTTTGTATAGTACAGCAGCCTTTTTAAAAAACTATCCCTGATGAATTCTGTTTTTAAGCCGAATTTTTCAATAAATGCAGCGGCAACAGCGCCTTCAGGGATCAGATCTATTTTAGCTTTAGCATTCATTGAAACCATTGATGATTCAGGCACATTCCCTTCCAGCCTTAAAATGGAACTTACTACATTAGGCAGACTTTTTCTTAAACCTGATCTATAGAGTATTACCGCTTTGTATTCGGGAAAATAATTTAAATCATCTTCAAGTACTTTTATATTATAATATTTTATTTCAGCGTCCGTAGAATAGATATCAATAACATCGATTGATCCGTTTTCCAATCCCCTGTAAGCCAGATCATGATCCAGACCTGTAACATTCTCCCGGGAAAGGTTGTAAGTCTGTTGTAATCCAGGCCAGCCGTCTCTTCTGTCCATGAACTCATTGCTTAATCCGAGTTTCAATTCCCTATGCTTGTGCAAATCGGATATTTTTTGAATGTCAAATTCTTGAGCTCTATTTTTTTTCATTCCAAGAGCATAAGTGTTATTAAATCCTAAAGGTTCGCTCATCTCTATACCAAAATCACGTAAATTGTCCCTCAATTCTTCTTCGGTTCTAATTTTACCTGCAAATATTTCCTCTTTAATTGTGCCGGTATATTCGGGATATATATCAATCTCTCCGTTTATAAGTGCACTCCATAGAATTCTTGTTCCGCCGAGTTCTTTAAGGTGCTGTACATTCTTATAAGAATTTTCTGCCATCTGATAGATAATTTCTCCGAGTATAACACCTTCTGTAAATTTTTTAGATCCTACTTTAACAACATGAACAGTATCTTTTTCCTTAGCCGTATTCAAATAAGCGAAGGAACAGACAAAAACCAGGAAGTAAATTAGTTTACTCATTGATTCTCTCAGGCTCAATAAAACTTCTTTGTGCATTAATAAAGTTGATCACAAAATTATCAGCAGGACTTTTTACAAGTTCAGTAATCAATCCTGATTGTATTATTGCACCATCTTTCATTAAGACAATTTTATCTGAAAAAAAAGCTGCTTCCGAAAGATCGTGAGTAACCATTACAACTGTTTTTTTCAGATTCCGGAATATTTCTTTGAGATCATTCTGGAGTTCATATCTGATCAGGGGATCGAGGGAGCCAAGAGGTTCATCAAGCAGAAGTATTTGAGGATCAAGCATCAAAGCCCGCATTAGGCTTACCCTTTGTTTCTGTCCGCCTGATAATTCGGCGGGATATTTCCCTAAACCATCGGCTGGAAATTTTGTGAGTCCGCAAAGTTCCGTGATTCTTTTTTCAATTTTATTTTTGGTCCATCCCAAGTATTTAGCCATTAAAGAGACATTATTGTGGGCCTTCAGGTGAGGAAACAATCCTCCTTCCTGGATTACATAGCCCATTTTCTGTCTAAGCAGTATCAAGTCGGACTCATTTAACTTTTCCCCGTTAATTACAATCTCTCCTTCATCTGCAGGAATTAATCCTGTTATAATCCTTATCAGAGTTGATTTCCCGGAACCGCTCGGACCAATTAAAACTGTAGTTTTACCATCCTCAATTTCAATGGAAATATTATTTAATGCTTTAGCCGTATGGTAAGATTTAGAGATGTTTTTTAAATGAATTGGCATATTCTTTTAGTGAAAGTGAAATTCAATTAAGACCAATGTAGCTGCTTTTAATTTTTATCCTCGGCAGTTTTTAAATTTTCTGATTGAATATATTTAAAAATTAACGATAACTTTATTAAAAGCTATGTTAGATGGGACATGAAAGAAGCTTTTTATAATCCTTCTGTTTTGCGACTTTCTTCGGAAGAATTAAGGAATAATTGAATCTGCTTTCAGCAGAGAATGACTATTCAGCAGTGAAAATTTTATATTCCCAGGGCTTTAAATTTAAATTTTCTTTTTGATCAAGTTTTAATGATTCATCCGTAAAAAGATTGATATAATTTCCTGCAAGTTTTTCGTGCATCAATTTAAAAGAAACAGGGCGGGTTGACAAATTAAAGATTGCAATGATTTTATCGTCATCTTTTTCTCTCGCAAAGGCGAATACTTTATCATCAAGGTCTGAAGAAAGAATGGTCATCTCTCCTCCTCTTTCCCCATTTAATAAAACTTTATTTTTCTCTTTCAGATGTAACAATTTTCTGTAAACATTCCTGAATTTATGGTCTTTCCATTCAATAGGATCTTTTTCAAAAAATTTTAATCTTTTATCTAAGCCTGCTTCCTGTCCGTTATAGATTAAGGGCATACCCGGAATGACGCAGGTTAAAACGGCAAAGCTTTCGGCAGCGGGTCCCAATCTTTCAAACACAGTCCCGTTCCACGAGTTTTCATCATGATTGGAAGTAAACCTCATTCTAAAAGAATTATCGGGATATTCTTTTTTCTCCTTTCCTAAATATTCAGCAATATTTTTTGAATTATTTTTTCCTTTTGCAATCGAATTGAATATTTTATAAATATCCCAGGAATAAGTCATATCAAAAGCTTGTTCATGCATTACAGGAGATTCATCTTCGGCAAGCATAAAGACGGGTTTGATTTTATCGAGCTCTTTTCTTGCTATATTCCAAAAATCTATAGGAATCATTCCCGCCACATCGCATCTGTAACCGTCAATATTGCATTCGGTAACCCAGTATTTTAAAGCATCAATCATATAATTCCTTAAGTCTTCGTTTTCAAAATTTAAATCAATTACGTCGGACCAGTCAGCAACAGGCGGAATGAAATTCCCCAAAGAATCTTTTATAAACCAATCAGGGTGTTTCACTGTTAAATCATTATCCCAGGAAGCGTGGTTAGCCACCCAGTCGATAATAATGTACATCCCGAGCTCATGTGTTTTATTAACAAGCGATTTAAGATCTTCCAATGTTCCGAAATCAGGATTTACATCTAAATAATCCTTCACCGAATAATAACTTCCAAGGGTTCCTTTCCTGTTTTTTTCGCCGATAGGATTTATCGGCATCAGCCAAAGAATACCGGCTCCAAGATCTTTCAGCTCAGGCAAATATTTTTCAAAAGCTTTGAATGTACCTTCAGGCGTGAACTGACGGATATTAACTTCATAAATGACTTTATTATAACTCCACTCTGGGTGTTTAACTTCCGATGTAATTTTTTGTGCTGCAACATCGGAGTTAATGAAAAAAAGAAGGATAACAGCGGAAAGAACTGCAAATAAAAAATCTACTCTTTTTATCTTATTAACCATATCAATTCCTGTTTTCCAAGGTGAGAAAGTTTTAAATTAGTTTATTACTGAGTTGAGCTGTTTTAATTTTTTTTATGAGGAGTATGTTCGCCAAAATACTTCTTAAAATATTTACTATTTCTTATCCAATTATTAAAAGTCTTTGATGCTTTAGCAAAGAAAAACACTGCGGGAATTAAAAAAAGAAATCCGGGGACAATAGGAAACAGTGCTCCTAAAATTCCAAATATTAAAAAAATAAATCCCAGTAAAAAAAATATAAACCTCTTCAGCTTACTTTCAGTTTGATTTATTTCCATAGGTTAAATTATGTATGTGGCAGAAAAATAAAAACTATCTGTTTGCGGTGTTTTTAAAGTATCTTAAATTTTGCCGAAGCTTTAAAACCAACCTGAAAACGGCATACGAAAAAAAAGGAGCTGCAAATACATCAATGGAATAATGCACATGCTGAAGTAGAAGACAAATACCCACAATCACTGCGGATGCCAGGAAAAGAATCTTAAGGCGCTTATGTCTTTCAATTAAAAATAGAAGAAATAGTAAAGCGGTGTGGCCGGAAAAAAACAAATCTTTTGTCAGAAGCAATCCAGTTCCAAAAAATTCAACTAATGGGTCCTGAAGGGGAATCATGCCTTCCGGCGGATCGAAAGGAGTTGCATACATGGCGATCATTCTCGTGAATATGAGGATGGCGTAAGCCTGAAGAGCCAAAACAATTTCGGCAGGATTTTTCGCAAAGGAGATTAAAGCTGCTATAAGGCAGCTGTAAATTAATCCGAAAGTAAGCCATGTAAAGTCAGCCGGCTCCAGAAGACTCAATACCGGGTCGTTCAGCGTAACGCCCTCTCTTTGCTCAATATATTTTAGAAAATTAGCCAGCAGCAGCAAGGCCAGAATCTGGAGGAAAAGGCTCGTGATAAGTTCTATTAAGAATCGCCTGTCATGAAGAGCTTCTTTCCATTTAAATTCATTTCCGCTTATAGCCGCTTCATTATTTAAGATATGAAGATTTAGTTTATTCTCCATACGATCTATTTTGTTTATGAGCAATGAAGGTTAATTTTTTGAAGAGATTGGCAGCGAAGCAGTTGTCTAATTCACTGCTTCTTTCAGGGTCTTAATCAGATCACTTTTTGAAAACGGCTTAACTAAAAATTTTGAAGCCCCCGCAGAATAAAATTTGGAAATTTTTTCGTTGGAGTATTCACTTGAAATAATTATAACCGGCCTATTGTACGGATCATTTAATTTTAAATCTTTACATATCAGAATACTTTGTTCCCAATGACTTTGATTTACATCGAAAATAATTGCGACAAAGTTTTTTTCTTTTATTGACTCGAATTTAAAATCTCTAAAATTATGCGATTCTATTTCATAATCATTTTTCAAAAAAGCTTTGAGGAGCTCATATGAATCGCTGGAATCATCCAGCATGAAAATTTTCGCCAAGTTATTTTCACCGGCGCTGTTTTCCTGCTTCTGCTTTTTATGGGAGAGCGGAAGCGTAAATGTAAATGTGGATCCGACACCTTTAATGCTGTCAACCAGCAGCGACCCGCCCATTTTTTCAAGATATTTTTTCGCCAGGGCCAGGCCAAGGCCGTTCCCTTCATAATGCCTGCTGATATTTAAATCTTCCTGGCTGAAAGGGCTGAATATATGATCCAGGTACTCGGTGGAAATTCCGATTCCGGAATCTTTCACTTTACAGACTGCAAGTTCACGTTCTTCAAGAACACCGGCTTCGATTTCTATGAATCCCTGTCTAGTAAATTTCACCGCATTATTCAGAAGATTATTTATGGCGCTTTCCAGGCAATGAACGTCGACATTAACAAAAATAGATTCACTGTTAAATATTGTTTTTACGATCAGGTCTTTCTCTGCAGCGCTGTTTTCAATTAATCCTACTCCGCATCTAAGCAAAGGGATCAGATCTATGTTTTCAATATGAAGTTTAAAGGTGCCTGCTTCAATCTGAGCAAATTCAAGCATTTGGGTTATACTATTGAATAAACGCTCGCTGCCGGTGTACAGGTTATCAAGATATACTTTATCTTCGGAAGTAATTTTTTCTTTCATGCTTTCCTTGATAATGGAAGCATACCCCAGCACTATATTCAATGGAGTTCTGAGCTCGTGTGACAGTACATTTAAAAAAGTATCCTTTAGTCTTTCGGCTTCCTTAGAATTGTCCCTGGCTTTTTTAATTTCTTCTTCGGTTAGTAGCATCTCTGTTTGATCTTCATGCAAAAGAACGGCAAACTCTTTCCTTTCGAGAGTTAAATAAAAAATCTTTGTTTTAAGCACCGGAATTGTTGATTCTCTTCCTTTAAGAAGTGAATCGGTAAAATTATTGATTGATGCTTCACTTTTTTTTAGAAATACATCTTTAATAAAATTAATAGTCCCGTCTTTTTTCAGCTCCGGGTCATTAAAAACAGAATATTCCTTTAATTCCTGCAGGTTATATCCCCAAAGAAGGTAAAATGCCTCATTTATATATACTACTTTTCCCTCAATATCAATCACTTCAATGGGGTAATGAATAGGATCGTATAAAGAAGAAAAATATTTAACTGGAGAATTAGTCATATTAATTTACCGGCAATGCAAATTGAACGTAAGCACCGACAGATCCGTTTGATATTTTTATTTCTCCATTATGCCTGTCGATTATACTTTTACACATAAATAGTCCATATCCGCTTTTTTTAGATGACGGAAGATCAAATGCCGTTTGTAATTTATCCGGCGGAAAACCGGGACCGTTATCCTCTATATTAATAAAAATTTTATTTGCTTCATATTTGGATTTAATTGTTATTGTAGAATCCGCCTTTGCTTCGGCAGCATTCGTTAACAGATGAACAAGAAGATGCTGGATCTGTTCGGAGTCATAATTGCAAAGCGGCAAATTATTCATTTCGGTCTTAAAAACTACTTTATTGAACTGTTTCATAGGAGAAATGTATTTTATAACCGAGCTAATTGTTTTATTCAGATTACCGCTGTCCTTATTCAGATTAATTATTGATGTTTCAATTAAAACTTGAGCATATTTTTGAATATTTCTGATGCTGTCAACCGCTACTTTTGACTTCAGCTTAAGCCTGTCGAATAAAATTAAATCTTCATTAAACTTGCTTTCATATTCTTTTTTTATCTTTTCAATTGTCCTCATCAGGCTTTCAACTTCAAGAAGTCCCAGGTGAACCAGACCCTGCAGGGCCTGTCCGATTTCAGAATCAATACTGGATTTTAATGCTTTTCTCTCTGCCTGGATTAACTGCTTGTTTGCTTCATCTAGTGCAGTGTAAGCCTTTACTTGTCCTTCATACAACTGTGCATTCCGGATAGCTGTTGCAGCCTGGCCTGCTAAAATCTCGAATGTATCGGTGATCTCACGGACATTTATTTTATGAAGATGCTTGCTGTCTACATAAATAACTCCGATTTTTTTATCATCCGCATAAAGAGGCGAACAGAGGATTGTTTCAAGTTCTAATTTTAAAATACTTTTGCTGGGATCTCTTGTATCGCTCTGTGCTCCTTCAATAAACCTCGACTGCCCGATCTTATATACATCATTAACAACGGTTGTGCTAATGTTAAATGAACTCTCGGGAAGTATAGTTCCTTTCGCATCAAGACCAAGTTTAAATTCCAGTTCCTCTGAGGCATTCTTCAATACAATAAAACCTCGGTCGGAATCGGTGAGCTTTATTGCATTTTTTAAAACCAGCTCCAGGACATCTTCTAAAATAAGTGAACGGTTAATGCTTTTAACAATGTCTAATATTACTTCTAGATTTTTTGCTCTTGCCGAGGATTCAGTTCCCTGGTATCTTTCTCTATCAAGCTGTTCTTTAAATTCGGAAAATTTCATTAGTATTAAAAAATTGAAAATTAACTTCTATAAAATACTTAAAGTTATAGTAAAAATTTAAGAGAAATTAAAGGTTTTTAAGAAGTTTATACGATAAAAACCAATCCCATGAGTCGCTATTTTCATACCAAGCCATAGCAATACCGCCGGAAAAGGTTGATTCTAGATTATACCAGTGCTTAAAAATAAAGCTAAGCTGGCTTCCCAGATCAACGAATCCTTTCTCAACATTGGATTTTATTAATAGAGATTGTGAGTAAACAGAAAAATCGATATGGTCTAAATAATGCTGACACAAGGAAGGTCCGCCAAGTCTTACCGGCGGAAAGGTATTTTCTACATGAAGCTTTAAAAAGCTGTCTGCGTATAAATTGTAAATTTGAATTCCGGGAAATCTGAAAAGATCTCTGAACTGCTTTACTTCGGCGTCTTCGACTTCTCTGTTGCCGAAGCCGCCAAAATAATATCCGGCTTGCGTCAGCTTATCATTCTTGAAATGGTGACCGGCTCCCAATTTGAAATGAAAGATGTTGTGATCCCAAAGCCATGTATCGAGATGCGACCAATCAGCATATACCTGAGAAGCTAATTCAGGTTTTTCCGGGCTGCTTGCGAAAACTGCGAACGTGGCGTTGTATTCATCTCCGTACTCGTAATCGGAACTTCCAATTGATCTTCTCTGATTTTTAGAATTCACGGAAGTCTTAGCAACCATAAAATCCTCAGATACTCTAATGAAGTTATCATTAATAAAACCGACATCTTTGTAGATTGAAATATTTGTCTGCTGCTTAAGTTTATGCGGGTTATCGAATATCCAGTAGCCGGTGTGCTGGAGATCGGCCATAGTTCCGATCATTCCTCTTTTTCTGCTGTTGAAAAGATCAAAAAAATCGGGTGCGTTGTAATTGATTTTAAGTCTGAGTTTTTTCAGATATTCATATTCAAACTTTGCATGCCATTTCGGTCCGAGAGGATTTTCTTTAAATGGTGAATAACCTCCTTCAAAAATAAAATTGTGGAAATTTAAGGGATCTGAAATATGAGTAAATATTCCGAGAACCTTCTGCTTCTGAAATCCGGTAATAATTGGGATAAACGATCTTATACCCAGATTAAGTAAACCATTATAATTTTCAAGCTGACTTGATTTTACGGAATTCTCTGCCGAAGAATTCAAAGGTTTCAATGCAATATCCATAATATCAGGATATGCATCAACGATACGCTGCCCGAGATAATTAATTGCGGGAAGATGCTTTGCCGGTTTATTTTCTATTTGGACAGGGTAGAAACCGTCCGAACTGAATTCAAAAGCAAAAAGATAATCATTATTAATGAATATCGGTTTAAATAAACCTCTTATTGTATTGGTGAGTGCTTCTAATTTTTTATTTTCCAAATCGAACCTGTAAATATTAGATACGCCGTTGGTATAGGCATTCCAATAAACAAATTTTTCATCAGGGCTCCATGATGGATTATCGGGAGATCCTTTATCGCTCAAATTGATGTAATTCATTACTCCGGTAGCTTTCAGCTTGTCAGCATCAATTAAGATAAGCATCTGTTCTCCGTTAGATCTGTGCAGCACTGCAGCGAGAAGTTTTCCTGTCGGGCTGATTGAAAGCTGATGTATTTCTTCGCCTGTTTTAAACCAGGCAATATATTCCAATTTTTTATACGGATAAACAGAATACAGCAGAGAAGCCTTTGCCCCGGAATGCTGTATTCCCCACAATTCATGGGTAGTCTGGGAAACAGTCAACTGTCCGATGCGGCAGTCCTCAAACAAAAGCGTACTATTTTTTGTATTGGGTTCGAGCATCCATAAATCACGATAGAACTGGTTATTATTTGTAGTGTAAAAGAATAAATGCAGATTCTGGTCGTAAGCTGTTGATGATACCTGATACAAGCTTGGAGTTGGTAAAGAACCAATTTCCTTTTCCGCACCTGATGTCAGAAAAATTTTTTTTATTGCAGCTAAATTATGAGGTTGGTGAAAACTAAAGATTACAGAATTATCTGCCTGGTCATAGTAAGGATGAGAAATCCAGCCGACCGGCTCATTTAAAATTCTATTTATTTTGGTAAGCTCCGACGATTTTAACTTATTAATATTTGTCTGTTGAAAGTTCGTTTCAAATTCTGTAAAGTTATCCCATGCATCATTAAAGCTTATTTTAAAAACATCTTTAAATGTGGTTTTAAAGTTAGTCAGGAAAGGGAAGCCGCTTTTTTTATACCATTCAATAATTTTTTCAGATTCAAATTTCAAAGCCAGGTATGAGGCAAATCTGCCGCCGTATAAATAAAACAGGTTTTCCAGTAAAAAAGAAATATTTGAAAGCTTTGAATCGAGATATAGATCGGATGGAAATTTTTTATTATCGGCAACCAGTGAACGGAAATACATTTCATCAAAATTGCCGAGAATCCTGCCGTAGCCGCCGTTCAGCCATGTTTCCAAATAAACAGCTATTGATTCCTGGTGCCATCT
>DAISZW010000090.1:6732-13392 GCA_036824595.1 Ignavibacteriaceae bacterium | reverse complement strand
CTGAAGTAATCCTATGAAGAAAATTGCAGTTACAATTAAGAATCCGGAAAAGACATCCCCTGTTTCAGAGGTTTTCGGAAGATGCAGTTTTTTCTTGATTCATAACCAAGAGACGAACGGCGAAGAAATCATATCTAACCCGTTTGCAAACGAGATAGGAGCAGCCGGAATACAATCCGCACTGCTTCTTATCGAATCCAATGTCGCCGTGGTAATTACAAAGCAGATTGGAATTAATCCATTCAGGCTTCTTTCATCTGCAAATATAAAAGTCTATCAATGTAAAAATTGCTCCGCCGCTGAAGCCATAAAGCTTTTTGACGAAGGTAAGTTATATCTGTTAGAAAATATGAACGGGAATATATTTTTTGGCAGAAAACAAAATAGACGCGGCAGAATATTTAATTCAAAAAATAATTTTAAAAATAAAAAAGGGAATTTATGAATTACCGAATAGCAGTAGCAATTGAAGAAACCGGCACTGAAGAAAGAGTTGCCGAACATTTTGGAAGATGTTCCAAGTTCAATGTGTGTGAACTTGACGAACAAAAAAAAGTATTGAAAACCGAGACATTTTTTAATCCCCTTGCCGGCGAACACGGCGGTTCCTGCCAATTGCCGGGATATCTAAGACAGTTTAATATCAATACTATTATCGCCGGCGGAATGGGACAAAAAGCCGTTACTAATTTTTTATCGTTCGGCATTGATGTTATAACAGCTCCCGGGCTTCTTTACCAAGAAGCTTTGAATAGCTTTATTCAAGGGAAACTAGCGGGATATGAAACCTGCAGACACAACCATGAACATAATCGTAAATAAAGGTTTAACATGACTATCTCAGTTGCTTCGGGTAAAGGCGGAACGGGTAAAACTACGGTTGCGGCAAGTCTTGCTTTTGTAATACCTGGAAGCGTTTATATTGACTGCGATGTTGAAGAACCGAATGGTCACCTCCTTCTTAAACCGCATATTATAAAAGTAGAAACATCTTATAAGCTTATTCCAAAAATAAATTATGAGGTATGTGACTTCTGTAATAAGTGCGTAGAAGTCTGTGAATTTAACGCACTGCTTAATCTGAAATCTGAAATTTATCTGTTTGACCAATTGTGTCACAGCTGCGGAGCCTGCACTTACTTTTGTCCGTTAAAGGCGATTACGGAAGCAAACAAAGAAGACGGGAAAATAAGAACCGGAAAAATTAAAAATAACGGGTTGTTTTTTGACGGGTATCTTAAAATCGGCGAAGCTTCGGCCGCTCCTTTAATTAATAAAGTAAGAAATCAATATAAAGGAAGCAGGCTTGTCATAATTGATTCTCCGCCGGGAACTTCATGTTCAATGGTTGAAGCAGTCAAAGACACTCAATACTGTATTCTTGTTACTGAATCAACGCCGTTTGGTTTAAATGATCTCAAGCTTGCCATAAATGTTTTACGGCAAATAAACATTCCATTCGGAATCGTAATAAATAAATATGATGAAAGCTTCTATCAGCTTGACGAATACATCCGCAATAAAAACCTGAATCTCTTATTAAAAATTCCGTACAGAATGGATATTGCCGAGATCTATTCAAAAGGCGGGCTGCCTGCAGAGACAATTAAAGAATATGAAAAAATGATGAAAGAATTGTTAAAGAAATTAATGAAAGAAACTGCAGGAGTAATTGAATATGCCTGACGGTAATTACAAGCAGATTGCGGTACTAAGCGGCAAAGGAGGAACAGGAAAGACAACTATCGCTTCGGCATTAACAGAGATTGCGGAAGATAAAATTGTAATTGATACGGACGTAGATGCCGCAAATATGTTTCTTGTTTTGCCTCACTACATAAATGCCGAATACGATTACTTCGGCGGCAGGAAAGCAGAAATAATTTTCAGCAGGTGCTCTCAATGTAATCTATGTGAATCAGTCTGCAGGTTTAATGCAATAAAAGATTATAAAGTCAACAGACAAAACTGCGAAGGCTGCGGATTCTGTGTCCGGGTCTGCCCGGATGATGCAATTTTATTTTACGCATCAAAATCAGGTGTTTATTCAGAGTGCGAATTGGAAGATCATTCCAAATTTTATTACGCTCAGCTTGAAGCCGGCGAAGGGAATTCAGGCAAGCTTGTAACCGAAATAAAAAAGAAAGCTTATGAGCAGGCTGAAAAAAATGTAAAGTGGATAATAATCGACGGGCCGCCGGGAATCGGCTGTCCGGTTAATGCAAGTCTCGTTAAGGTTGATTTAGTTGTAATTGTAACAGAACCTACCCAATCCGGTTTACACGATCTGATAAGGTTATTAAACCTGTTGAAATTATTTAAGATTCAGGGAATGGTGATAATTAATAAATTCGATATAAATATTCATATGAGTAAAAATATTGAAAATTACATTCAATCGGAGGGGATTAAGCTGCTTGCTAAAATTCCTTTCGATATAAATTTTGTTAAAGCAATTCAAAATTCAAAAACGATAGTTGAATACGATCATGCTTACAAAGACATTTTCAATGACATTTGGGATAAAATCCAGAAGGCATTATTAAATTAAAGGAATAATAATGATAATAGCAGTTACATCAACCGGCAATACTCCGGAGGCTTTGGTAAGCGTACAATTCGGGCGCTGCCAGTACTTTATAATTGTCGATTCCGGCACCATGAACTTCGAAGCTGTTTCAAACACAGGCGAGCAAATGCAAAGCGGCGCAGGGCCTAAAGCGGCAGAAATAATTATTAATAAAGGCGTGGACGTTTTACTAACCGGCAACGTCGGCGATAAAGCCATTGAGGCTCTTAAAAGAAGCAGCATAAAAATTATTGACGGATTCAAAGGGAAAATTAAAGTAAAAGATGCGGTCAAACATTACCTATCAAATCTATAAAGGAATATAAAATGAATAATAGTGTAGTTGAACTTTTAAACAAAAATCTCGCTGATCTCCATACTTTATACGTAAAACTTCATAACTATCACTGGAATGTTAAAGGTATTACATTCAAGTCAGTTCATGAATTAACGGAATCTTATTACGACTATTTTGCAGAACAGTATGATGAGGTTGCTGAAAGGATTATCCAGCTTAAGGCTAAACCTTTTTCTTCATTAAAAGAATATTTGAATAACTCTTCAATTAAGGAAGAAAGCGGAAATGATTTTGACGGACAGCATACATTGAATTCTATCCTTGCTGATTTTGAATTCCTGAATATACAGTATAAAGAAATTTCAAAATGCGCCGGTGAAAAGAATGATATTCCAACTGCAAATATTGCAGACGAAAATGTTGCGTGGTTGGAAAAACAAATATGGATGATTAAAGCAAGCCTTATGTAACTGTATTACATAATAAGCAAACAAATTTTCAGCTCTGTCACGGACAGATAGGAACTTAATGCAGATTAGGAAAGAGCAAAGTCTGGTAATAAAAATTCTTTATACATAGAATTTCCTGGATTAGAGATGGCACGCACACAACCTTTTGATGATTATCTGGATGAATACGAAAAATGGTTCGATGAACATTATTTCGTATATCAATCCGAACTTGATGCGGTGAGACATTTTATTCCTTCGGAGAAAACAGGGATTGAAATAGGAGTCGGCACAGGAAGATTCTCGCTGCCGCTAAATATTAAAGAAGGAGTGGAAGTTTTTGAAAATAAGATAGAATATGCACGAAGAAAAGGGTTAAAAGTATACAGAGGGACGTCAGAAAATTTACCCCTACCCAACGCTTCCTATGACTTTGCGCTTTTGATAACGACTGAATGTTTCATCGCAAATTTATTTAATTCATTCTGGGAAGTTAACAGGATTTTAAAACACAACGGGAATTTAATTTTTGGATTTGTAGATAAAAGCAGCGGACTAAATGAATGTTACCAGCAGATAAAAGGACACAATAATTTTTATAGTTCTGCTTCATTTTATTCTGTGGGCGAAATAATCAAATCCCTGAAAAAAAGTGAATTTTATATTCTGGAAATCGTCCAAACAGCCTTCGGCGATTTTCAGGATATCAACAAAGTCCAATCTTATAAGCCTGGTTATGGTGAAGGCGGTTTTATTGTGATTAAAGCTATGAAAGAATAAAAAATACTATGAAGCGAAAGATAAACTTAATTAATAGAAGATTTGATAATCCTGAATTTGCAAAGAAATATGCAGCCAGACATTCAAAGATGTCAATAAAATTTGCCGGTAAAATTGCTGCGCTATTATCTATGAATAATTTTGATTGCGGCAGAATCTTAGATTCAGGATGCGGTTCGGGTCTTACAATTATTCAGCTTGCAAAAAAATTTCCGGATAGCAAATTCTATGGAATCGATTTGTCCGGTCCCCTGCTTGAAATTGCAAATAACATGATAAGAAGAGAAAATCTAACTGAAAAGGTGAAATTCTTTAGAGAAGATGTTTACTTAATGCCTTTTAAGGAGAATTATTTCGATGCAGTAATTAACATCAACATGGTTCATTTAGTAGATAATCCGGTTTTTATGTTGAATGAAATTAAAAGGGTTCTTAAGACTGACGGACTATTTTTCATAACGGACTTAAGAAAAAGTCTTCTTGGTTTTTTGGAAAAAGAGATTAAATCTTCTCTTACCGTTAAAGAAGCCAGACAGGTAATAGCGAAGTCAAATCTCCTAACGGGTAAATTTTCATCAGATTTGATCTGGTGGCGGTACCAGAATATTTAAATCATCTAGTCGGATAATTTCAAAAAGAAATAAAGGGAGAATTAAAATGAGAGTCTCTGTTTTTTCGATGCTCGTTTTTGTTATTTGTATTTGTGCTTCCGGTTCATTGTTTTCTCAGGAAACTGTAAAACAAGAGTGTTTATTTAAATCGAGCCTTCATTATACTGCCGGCGGTATGTCTTACTGGTACGATAAATCTCGCGGAGGCTGGGAAAGCATAACCGGCGTTCCTTACAACGATCTTGGCTGCAAGAATTGCCATATCGAAACATGCGATGTTTGTCATAAAACAGAGAAGGATGGGAAGGCTGCTTATTCAAATACAGCTGCTAAGAACCAGGATATGTGCTTAAAGTGCCATGCCCGTGAAGCCGCAATTATGAATATTGATAAAAAAGCAAACACAACCGATGTACATTTTGCTTCGGGTATGGAATGTATGGATTGCCATTCTTCGCGTGAGATGCATGGGGACGGTGCTGAATATGTATCTATGAAGCAGCAGGGAGCTATGGATGTATCGTGCGGACAATGCCATGAGAGCATAGTCAATTCAACTTCTCATACAATCCACGGGAATAAACTTGATTGCAATTCATGCCACGTTCAGCAGGTTGTAAGCTGCACAAACTGCCATTTTGAAACAATGGTAAAAGAAGGGAAGAGAGTTGCAGTACCCGTTTCCGGCTGGGAATTTTTAATGAACTATAACGGCAAAGTAACTTCCGCTAACATGCAGACATTTGTAGCCGCCGGGAACAAAACCTTTCTGATGTTTGCGCCTCAATACAGCCATTCGGTATCAAAAGCAGGAAAGAAATGCGAAGATTGTCATGCAAATACAAACGTTAAAAAAATAAAAAAAGGTACAATTAATCTTACTTGGCTTGAAAATGGCAAGGTAGAACAGGTAAAGGGAGTCATTCCTGTTGTTGAGGGGGTTCAATATAACTCCGTGTATCAGAACTTTGAAAACGGTAAATGGACACCGGTTGAAAATCCAGAAAAACCTAAAGTTCAATATGTCAATTTCGGAAGTCCATTGACTAAGATACAATTAAATAAACTAAATATTCGACAAAAAAGCAGTAATAACAATTCTAAAATAAAACAATGAATGAACAAGAGAGAAAAAAATATTTGGGAGTTGATGATTACGGCGTCCAGTTTCTTGGTTCAATTCCCATTGATATTAATACAAGGATATTCAGCGATAAAGGAGAAGCAATCGTTATTGAAAAACCGGGTTGCGAAGTAACAAAAGTGTTTAAATCAATTGTAGATCTTATAGAAATACATTACCAGGAAAGTACAATAAAAAATTAAAATAATATATCCGGAGAGATAAATGAAAAGCAATGTAAAAATAGGAATAATTATATGTAACAGGTATTTAGACTGTTCCGGCGGTAAATGCTTTAAAGCTATTAAAAATCGTGAGGGTGCATTTGATATTTACAAAAATCAAGATGTCGAACTTGTTGGCTACACAACCTGCGGCGGGTGCCCCGGCGGCAATATTGAATATGCTCCGGAAGAAATGAAAAAGAACGGTGCGGAAGTAATCCATTTTGCGACCGGAATGATTGTCGGCTATCCGCCTTGTCCATATATAGAAAGTTTTAAATATTTTATTGAAAATAAATACAAGCTGAAAGTAATTGCAGGGACACATCCGATTCCGGAAAAATATTATTTAACGCATTCAAAATTGAATACATGGAATTCTATAGAATGGCAAAAGCTAATTAAACCGACATTGACGCAGAAAGAAATAAGAATAGAATATAACTAGAACTAAAATAGAAATGTTATGATTGTATTTGGACCTATACCGTCGCGCCGTTTAGGCAGAATTTTGGTAATAAACAATATTTCTCCCAAATATTGCACCTATTCATGTGTTTATTGCCAGAAAGGATTCGTCAATCATATGACTAAAACAATAAGAAA
>DAISZW010000090.1:0-6632 GCA_036824595.1 Ignavibacteriaceae bacterium | reverse complement strand
CAATTAAAGAAGTTAAATACAACAACAACATTTATTATATAAAAAATATAGAGAGGTAAATCGTGCCAAATTTAGATGGAACAGGACCGCAGGGAAAAGGTCCTTTAACCGGCAAAAGAAGAGGACTAAGCCGGGATAAACAGTCCAAACAAATTGAAAACCCTGAAAACAAATCTGATGAGAATAAAGAAATTGGTTCCGGATTCAATTTTAACCGGCGATTCCGAAGTGTTAGCGGGGGAAAACGGAGAAACGAGAACAAAGGATCTGGGAAAGGTTTCGGAAGAAAATGAGTCTGACTGATAGAAATGAAAGTTGCAAAAGCAGCAATTGGTGATACATACGAGTCATTTATGAGTGGTAATTTAGGCCGCTGCCCTTAAATTACTACACGATGACAAGAACTAAAGGACTGATTTAAATCAGCTTTAAACAAAATTCTATTTAAATAAAACAGGAGTATAAAATTGTACGTCCCAACAAAAATTTTTTTTACAAAAGGTGTAGGAAGACACAAGGACTATCTCAGTTCTTTTGAAGCATCTTTGCGGAATGCCGGAATAGAAATATGCAACCTGGTTTCGGTCAGCAGCATCTTTCCTCCAAACTGTAAAAGAATTTCTAAGGAAGAAGGATTAAAAGAAATACAGGCAGGGCAGATAACCTTTGCTGTAATGGCAAGGAATTCTACTAACGAACCGAACAGGCTGATTGCCTCCTCCATTGGAGTTGCGCTTCCGGCTGACAATATGCAATACGGTTATCTTTCCGAATACCATCCTTTTGGGGTTAAAGAGAAAAATGCAGGCGACTATGCCGAAGACCTGGCGGCGCAAATGCTTGCCACAACACTCGGTGTTGAGTTTAATGCCGAAGCGGATTGGAACGAAAGAGAGCAGGTATTCAAAATGTCCGGCAAAATTGTAAGAACTTTTAATATAACCCAGACGGCAGAGGGCGATAAGAACGGATTATGGACAACGGTGATTGCTGCTGCAATACTTTTACCGTGAAGAAAATAAAATAATCTCTTCAAGGGAGGGAACAATGGAAAAATATTATATCGATCCTAAATCGCTATACAGACTTCCATGGACTATGGCAGACAACGGTATTACATGGTTAGAACCAACTGCTCAATGCAACCTGAATTGTTACGGCTGCTACAGGAAAAACATTAAGAATTCCCATAAAACACTCGATGAAGTAAAACATGAATTGGACTTTTTCCAGTCGGTTAGAAAATCAGATTGCATTTCTATTGCCGGCGGTGATCCGCTTTTATATCCTCATATTGTAGAACTTGTTGCAGATATAAAATCAAGAGGATTAAAACCTATCATCAATACTAACGGAATTGCTCTCACGGATGATCTCCTAGATGAATTAAAAAAAGCCGGAGTATTCGGTTTTACATTTCATATAGACAGCAAACAAGGCAGAGGCAGAGACCCAAAGTGGAATAACAAAAACGAGGTGGAACTTAACGAACTGCGTCTCTATTATGCTGAAATGCTTGCCGCGAAGGGAGGCATAGCCTGCTCTTTTAATTCCACTGTCTACGGCGATACGATTCAATACATCCCTGATCTGGTTGAATGGGCACATCAGCATATTGATATTGTTCATACAATGGTTTTCATATTGTTCAGATACATTACTCCCGATACACCTTTCGATTTCTATGCCGGCGACAAAAAAATAGTATGGGAAAATATTCATTATCACTCCGATAAAAAAGAAATTACAGATCTGATGACAACAGATGCCGTAAGAGTGATTAAAGAAAGGTTTCCTGATTTCACACCTGCTGCATTTCTTAACGGTACGGCTAAAGCTGATCATTTTAAGTGGCTGCTTTCGGAAAGAATTGGTAATGGGAAAAAGATTTTCGGTTATGCAGGGAATAAATTTCTCGAGCTTGTGATGACATTATATCACTATAAGCAGGATAAATATCTTTCTTATGCATCACCAAAAACCATGAGCCTTGGAAGGCTAACATTGTTTAATACATGGTTTTTAGATAAAGGAATTAAAAAAGCATTTAAGAAATATCTAGGGTATATAGCAGCTAATCCGTTTAGAATATTTAAGAAAGTTTATATGCAGTCAATAATGATTATCCAGCCCGTTGATTTAATGCCGAATGGTGATCAGAGCATGTGCGACGGCTGTCCCGATATTACATACTGGAAAGATAAAGATGGAACTGAAAAGCTTGTTTGGTCCTGCAGGCTTGAAGAACCTATGCAGTACGGTGACTTTCTCAGAATGATTCCGAAGAAGAAGGAAACTGTTCCTGATAATGGGAACACACCGGCAATTGAAATAGAAAAACCTGATTTTATAAAATCAAATGAGGTAAAATGAGTATGCTGAAAAGCAAAAGAATTTTAGTATGCGGCAAAGGGGGAAGCGGAAAAAGCTCAATAGTTACTCTTCTTGGAAATGGATTGCTGAAACAGGGATATAAAGTAATATTATTAGACGCAGACGCTTCCAACCCCGGTGGTTTATTACATTTAATCACTAGTAAAGATAATGCTCCTGAACCTTTAATTGAATTTTTTGGAGGGAGAAAAAAAGTCACCTGTCCTTCCGATGATCCGTCTCCTCTTACAAGAATAAACAACAGCCTGCCGGTGAGTGAATCTGCCATTGAATTGTCGGAAGTCCCACGGCAGTATTCATTAAAGAAGAAAAATCTTACTCTGTTTCAAATTGGAAAAATAAAGGAAGCATTTGAAGGCTGCGATGGTCCGATGTCAAAGATTGCCCGTGATTTCATTGTTAAAGGTGATTTTATTACGGTCATAGATATGGAGGCAGGCATAGAGCATTTTGGAAGAGGAGTTGAGAAAAATATAGATATAATTTTAATTGTTGTAGATCCCACCTTCGAATCTTTCATAATTGCTGAACTGGTGGCAAAAATGTTTTCATTAATGGGAAATAAAAATTCCTGGGCAATCATGAATAAAGTTGAATCAAAAAAAACAGATACAATAATGCAAAATGCTTTGAAAAAGAGGGGTGTTAATTACCTTGGCAGCATAAGTTATGACAATGAAATACAAAGAGCAGGACTTGAAGGTAAATTGATTACTAAATGTAAAGCCGAAAAGCAAATTGAGAAAATTATAAGAAAATTAGAAATAATATTAAAAACTGCTAATGGGAAATGATATTAAAGAAATGATCCCCTGGAAAAATGAATTGAGAATGCGGAAAAAATATTCTCCAATACATGTAAGTGAGGAACGGAAATGTCGGAAATTAATCTGAATGAATTTGATACAATAAAAGCTTCAGTAAATGGAATCCTTAATTCAATCTCTCCCGATGTTTTATTGGTTGCGGCGTCAAAAACAAGAACTCCCGAAGAAGTACAGGCTGCTGTTGATGCCGGCATTAAGACTATCGGTTATAATTATGTTCAGGAAGCAGAAAGAATGTATCAATTTATCGGTAATCGGGTTAAGTGGCATTTGATAGGGCATCTGCAGCAAAATAAAGTGAAAAAAGCAGTCGGGCTGTTTGATATGATTGAAACTATTGATTCATTCAAACTGGCTGATGCAGTTAATAAGCAGTGTTTTTTAGAAAATAAAATTATGCCTGTGCTTATCGAAATTAATAGCGGGAAAGAATCGGATAAAACGGGAGTTCTGCCGGAAAATGTTGACGATCTTGCCTTAAGCATAAGTGATTTGCCCAATTTACAAGTTAAAGGTTTGATGACTATGGGACCGCGCTTTGGCAATCCGGAAGATGCAAGACCGTATTTTGAAGCAACAAAGAATACTTTCTATAGATTGAAAAATTGAACATCCCCGGTGTGGAAATGAAATATTTATCAATGGGTATGAGCAATAGTTATAAAATTGCCATCGAAGAAGGCGCTAATATTATCAGGATTGGCTCGAAGCTTTTTGGAGAAAGATGTAATACTTAAACTTTAAATAAAATTTTTCTAATGAAAAAAAGGATATAAAATGGAATACGATATTAAAGATATTGCATTATCCCCCGCCGGTGAAAAGCGTATTGAGTGGGCAGACAACGATATGCCGGTTTTAAAGGAAATCCGGAAAAGATTTGAAAAGGAAAAACCTTTAAATGGGAAAAAAATGGCTGCGTGTCTCCACATTACAGCTGAGACCGCTAATCTGGCACGCACTTTAAAGGCTGGCGGTGCAGACCTGGTTTTATGTGCATCCAACCCTCTTAGCACCCAGGATGATGTTACAGCGGCATTAGTTAAGGTTTACGGTATACCTGTCTTTGCTGTCCACGGCGAAGATAACCGGCTTTATTATAATCATATACATTCCGCTTTAAAGCATGAACCGGTTATAACAATGGATGACGGTGCCGATTTAGTCTCCGTACTTCATAAGGATTATCCTTTTCACTGTGAAAAAATTTATGCTTCGATGGAAGAAACTACAACAGGAGTTATTCGGCTCAAGGCAATGCATAAAAGTAAAGCTTTAAAACTGCCGGTTTTTGCAGTTAATAACGCGGCTACCAAACATTTATTTGATAACCGTTACGGAACAGGTCAATCAACAGTTGACGGCATTATAAGAGCGACTGATATCCTGCTGGCTGGAAAGATTGTAACAATTGCGGGTTATGGATGGTGCGGACGCGGAGTTGCACAGCGTATGAAAGGCATGGGAGCTAATGTAATTATTACTGAAATTAATCCGTTGAAAGCACTTGAAGCTGCTATGGATGGATTCCTCGTTATGCCAATGATGCAAGCTGCAAGGCAATCGGATCTGATCGTTACTATTGCTGGAAATATTAACATACTTGCTGAAGAACATTTTAAGGCGATGAAAGACGGCGTTATGATTGCCAACTCAGGTCATTTTAATGTTGAGATTGATATTCCGGCTCTCGAAAGATTAGCGGCAAGCTCTATTATGGATATTCGTAATAATGTTGATGAGTATAAGCTTGCAAACGGTAACAGGATATTTCTTTTAGGCAAGGGAAGGTTGATTAATCTCGTTGCAGCGGAAGGTCATCCTGCCAGCGTAATGGACATGAGCTTTGCAACCCAGGCACTGGTTACTGAATTTTCTCTTAAACAGAAATTTGAACCGGGCATTTACGACGTTCCAAAAGAAATTGAAGATTATATATCGACTTTAAAGCTTAAAACTATGGGAATTGAAATCGATGAATTAACCGATGAACAAAACAAGTATTTGAATTCATGGGAATTGGGTACTTGATCGCCGGACAATATGAATTAAAATAGATATTTGAAAAAATTTACTTTGTAAAAGAATGATATTATCAACGCGGAATTCTCTGTTGGGAAAAATTGCAGATAATTTTAATCTAAATAAAAAATTCAGCAGATATACAAATATATTTATCGATCCGACCGATGCTGCAATAGTTAGTCCCGTAGAAGCTAAAGTAATGCAAATCGGAAGCATTGACCGTAACGGAATTCTCGTTTCAAAAAACAACAAAGAAATCTTATTAAATGATTTAATTGGTCGTTATGCAAATCAGTTTTTAGGTTACAAGTATATTAATTTCTATCTGAACCCCTCTAATAAACATTTTTGGATAACTCCCTGTAATGGAATATTTATATATACGCAGATGAACGAAGGGAAATCGTGGTTTCCGGTTTACGTCGGCTTAGAAAATCTTTTAGGAATAGAAGTATTCAGCAAAGCGGTAAAAAAGAATGCTTCAATTGGTTCCGTATTTAAAACAAAAAATTTTATGCTGGCTATGATTGCTGTCGGGTCGCTAAACGTAAACAGAATTCATATTAATTATGAAGAAATGCAGTATTATAAAAAAGGAACTCCCTGCGGTTATTTCAGCATCGGCTCGTCTTTGCTTTTGTGTTTTCCGGATCATTTAAAATTTTTAATTGAAGAAAAATCTAATGTTGAAATTGGTCAGAGGATATTGATTTGAAAAAGTATGAATTAAAATTTTATCCAGATCCGGTTCTTAGAGAAACGGCCGCGCCTGTAGGGAAGGTAAATGATACAATCAGACACATGATTAAAAAGATGGCTAAAATTATGTACAGCCGTAATGGAATTGGATTGGCAGCCCCTCAGGTAGGAACTCTGGAAAGAGTTATTATTGCGGATGCAGGGGAAGGATTACTCTCAATGATTAATCCGGAAATTCTTACAGGTTTTGGTGAAGACTTTAAGGAAGAAGGATGCCTGAGTTTACCGGATATTGTAGTTAATGTTGGAAGAAAACAATCAATTTTTGTCCGGTATCTGGACAAAAATGAGAATGAAAAAGAATGTGAATTAAACGGACTTACAGCCCGGGTTGTTCAGCATGAGATTGATCATTTAAATGGAGTGCTGATAATTGACTATGCGCTTGTAATCGAAAGATTAAAGCTAAACGTTCAAAATGAATTAAAAATATAGTGCCGGGAAAAACTCTCATGTTTCGGGAATTCGGTTTGCTCCTTTTTTTAGAAATGTTTTTAACAGGAGATTTTACAATGCCTCAGGTACAAAATGAAAATAAAGCAAAAGCAGAAGCTGTTAGTATAACAATAGTATATGATAATAATCCTTTACTGAAAGATTTGCAGACTGATTGGGGATTTGCATGTT
>DAISZW010000252.1:0-3824 GCA_036824595.1 Ignavibacteriaceae bacterium | reverse complement strand
TGATATCAAAAAATCCCGATTACTATTTCATCCCGGAAATTTTTGAAATGTATGTAGAAGACCCTGAGAACGGGTATCACCGTATGGATTTCAACTGCACCTGTGTATTCGTCAGCGGAGAGCCGTTTTACTTGAAGCAGGGATTCAAAGATTTAATCCCGCAGGAAAAACTAATTACTCCTTTCTTCAACTTTGCAAATGGTTTTGATAAGGAAGAGGCGAAGTTTATTGATGTTGCAAAACAGATGGGAATTGAAGATGAAGAAAGAATAAAAGAAGCTTTCCAATATGCTATTAAAATGCAGGACGATTATCAAAATGAACTTTTTGCAATGGGAAAGGAATTCGCTGAATTTTTAAAGCAGCATCCTGAGGAAATGGCAATTGTTCTGGTAGGCAGGCCTTATAATTCATTTACCGAGCTTGCTAATAAAGGAATACCGAAAAAATTTGCATCGAGAGGAGTTTATGTTGTTCCTTACGATATGTTCGACTACAGGAATGAGATTGTAGAGGATAATCAATACTGGGAAGGGGGAAAGAAAATATTAAAGATCGCCCGGATTATAAAAAATAATCCGCAGTTCTTTGCTACATATGTTTCAAATTTTTCCTGCGGACCGGACTCAATGCTCTTAACTACATTCCGTTCATTAATGGGAACAAAGCCTTCTTTAACTCTGGAACTTGACGGGCATACAGCCGATGCAGGCATCAACACAAGAATTGATGCTGCGCTGGATATAATTAAAAACTACAGGAAGATACAATATAAGATCAGCGATCCGGATTATTCCGATTTTGTCCCGGCTAGAATAGAATTCGATGCGAACCAGGGGTACTTCATCAGTTCCAGCGGAGAAAAAATTCCTTTATCCGATCCGAGGATTGATATTCTAATTCCTTCTATGGGAGATCTGGCTGCACCGATGTTTGCAGCGGGATTAAGGAGTCAGGGATTTAATACCATCGCCATGCCTGAAGGAAATCCTGAGATTTTGAAATACGGTAGGTCCGCAGCAACAGGAAAGGAATGTCTGCCTCTTCTACTTTGCGTCGGATCGCTGCTGGATTATATTGAAAATAAATGGGACGGAAAACAGTACATAGCTTTCTTCATCGTTCAGGGAGCAGGCAACTGCAGGCTTGGGCAGTATCCGGTTTTTATACGTGAAATTATTAAGCGAAAAAAGTTGAGGAACGTAACAACTTTAGTCTTGATGAATGAAGACGGCTTTGCCGGGCTCGGCCCCGATTTTTCTACAAGGGGCATACAAACTTTGATGATAAGCGATGTGCTGGATGATATCCGTTCAGGCATAATGGCTCACGCTGTAAATCCGGATGAAGGATTGAAAATTTTTTATGAAGAATATGAAAAACTTAATCATGTATTTGCAGCAGATCCGGATGGTATTTATAAAGCGTTGAAGAAATTTGCTAAAGTAACTAAGACTAAAATACCTGCAAGTGTACCGATAAATGAAGCGAAGTACATCGCAATGTGCGGCGAGATTTATGTAAGGCGCGATCATTTTTCGCATAAATGGCTCAACAAGCATTTTGCACAGAAAGGATTTATCCTGAAAGATTCATATATCTCCGAGTGGGTTTTTTATGTGGATTATTTATTGAAGCAGGAACTTCTGGAACCTGAAACATCTTACAGGAAAAAGCTTGAAAGGTTGATAAGAGTTGTTTACATGAGGATTGCGGAATACAGGATTAAAAGAATTCTGGCCAGATCGGGTTATTATAAATTCACATTAACAAAGGTGGAATCGCTTCTCAAAAGGAGCAAACATATTATTCCTTTGGAATACAAAGGAGAGCCCGGATTGACTCTCGGTGTAGCTTTGCATGAGACAATTGATAAATACTGCGGTGTAATAAATCTTGGCCCGTTCGGATGCATGCCTACGAGATTTACCGAAGCGGTCTCCATGCCTGAAATGAAAATTGAGAGTAAATTGATTGCCGAAAGAATAGTAAATAAGAATTACAAACTTCCAGAAATCTTTAATGGGAAAATGAACATACCGTTTTTAACAATCGAGACTGACGGGAATGTATATCCTCAGGTAATCGAAGCGCGTTTAGAAACTTTTGCACTTCAGGCGGAACGCATTGCGGGATTGATGAAGGAAGCCAGGATGAACGGGTATGGAAGGGAATGAGGTTTTTAAAAAGTCTCCCTTTAATAAAGGGAGATGTCATCCCGATGAAATCGGGATGACAGAGGGATTCCTTAATTTGAAGATACTGCATACCAATGCCAAAGTCTAACGGTTTAATAACAAACTTTCGAGAATTACCGTACAATCCTAAGCTAAAGGTTCGTGCAAGGGAAATGAGAAACAGTTCCACTAAGGGAGAAATAAAATTCTGGTGCGAGCTGTTAAGGAAAGGACAGTCAGGTTATCAATTTTACAGACAAAAAATAATAAACAATTATATAGTTGATTTTTATTGTGCAAAGTTAAAATTGGTGATTGAGATTGACGGAAGCAGTCATGATGAAAAAGCAGAATATGATAAGCACAGGGATGAAGCGTTAAATTCGTTGGGATTAAGAGTAATTCATTACAATGACTTCAGTGTATTAAGTAATTTTAGTATTATTGAGAAGAGTTTTAAGAAGGAAATAGAAAATAGGGCTAAAGAACTTAGCCTGTACTAAGGGAATCCCCCTCTCCGCCTTCGGCGGAGTTTCCCCCTTTATTAAAGGGGGACAATTTAAAATCTAGGAGGAGGAACAATGGAACAAGCGATCCTGTCCGATAAAAATCAATATCCCACCGAAGAAATAATTTACTCCCATATAGGGAAATCTAAATCGTTGTGGCTTTCTCTATTCGAAAATATTCATAAGGATCATCCCGATTTTACGGAAGAATGGAGATACTATAACGACGGCAAAAGCTGGCTGATGAAAGTACAGAGAAAGAAAAAAACTGTATTCTGGCTGTCAATTGTTAAAGATTCCTTCAGAACTACCTTTTATTTCCCGGATAAGGCTAAAAATATTTTGTTAAAAAGTACCATCTCAGATGCACTTAAGGAGCAATATAAAGAAGGAAAGAACTACGGAAAAATCAGAGGCATTACAATTAATTACAAAAACAAAAAAGATGTTGAAGACGCTAAAGCATTAATGAATATTAAACTCAGCTTAAAATAGTACAAACTTATGCTATATTGAAATAACTTTCATTACTCAAATTTAAAAGGGAGACTTCAATGAAACTTAACATGCTAGGATTCTTAGGATTTTTAGGGTTACTCGGTTCACTGGGAAATGCACTTAATACACCGGAACTTTATGGAATGTATGCAATGTTCGCCTTATTCGGATTGTTTGGGTATAAAGAGAAGACCAGCAGAGAATCGTAACTCTTAGATATAAATATATTTGTTTCCAGTATAAGTTTTTTTCGTAAACAGATCAGTCAACTTATACCCTTAAAATTTTTTTTACCTCTTATATAGTTCATAGTTTATCACTATTCAAATAAAATAATTCTACCATTTAAAGAATAGTGGTCAGACAAAGTTATGACCTACGAATGGATAGAAGATATTTAATATTTTAAGATAATACAGTATGGGATCTATCGATTATTAATCTTCTTCTTATAAGGAAGTTCCCGCTCATAAGTTTTTCTTCCCGCAGGCTAAAATTTTATTTATCGATTACGAATTAATTCACTATTTTTCATTGTTCTATTTTGCACCTGTTTTATTTAAAGGGAGGCATATTGTTAAAACGAATTCTTCACATATCAATTATATTTCCATTCTTTGTATTGACATTTACAACATTA
>DAISZW010000251.1:0-3834 GCA_036824595.1 Ignavibacteriaceae bacterium | reverse complement strand
GGGGATTCCAGGAATTTCCGCCGTCAGTAGTTTTTAGAATAGTGCCGCCCGCACCGGAAATCCATCCGATAGTGTTATCAATGAAATGAATTGAGTAAAGATTGGAGGTAACTCCGCTGGGAATTGAATCCCAACTGACTCCCTGGTCGGTGGATCTGAAGATAGTCCCCTGGGCTCCCAGAATAAATACCGTATTTTCATCAAGGAATGTAACTGCATTTAAAGTAATTATCCACGGAAAAGGAGCTGCCAGAGTATCCCAAAATTCACCGCCGTTTGTAGTTTTTTTAACCGTACCCTGACCCCCGACAATAAAACCTGTTGTGGTATCAAACATACTTAAACCGATAAGATCCCAAAAAGTATTAGTGGTTATCACTTCCCAATCAGTTCCGCCGTTTGTAGTTTTAGCGACTGTTCCGCTTTGACCGGAAATCCATCCTTTATTTTCATCCGCAAATTGAACATTGTAAAGATAATATCCTGGAGGAATGCTGGTTTCATTCCAGGTATTCCCACCATCGGTTGTTTTCACAACAGTGCCCAGGTATCCGCAGGCCCACCCGGTATTTTCATTGAGAAAGTACGCATCGAATAACCAATTTACAGTACCTTTACTTTTTAGATTCCATGCTGCTCCTCCATCAGAGGTATATAATAATGTACCGAAATCACCCACCGCAAATCCGTTATTCTGATCATAAAAATCGACAGCATTAAGTTTAACTATTGTTCCTGATAAAACCGTATCCCAATTATTGCCGCCGTTTGTTGTTCTGACAATAGTTCCCTCATAACCGACAGCCACACCAATATCAGAATCAGTAAAGTAAATATCCATAAGAACAGGAGAAGAGACACTTTGCGGATTCCAGGTTGCTCCCCCGTCGGTAGTCCGGTATACAGCACCTTGTCCGCTTTGTCCTCCGGCTGCCCATCCATTAAGTCGATCTATAAAGATTACAGACTCAAAGGTAATATTTGTCCCGGTGATTACGGTATCCCACTTTGCTCCGCCGTTGTCGGTAGTAAAGATTGTTCCGAAGCTGCCGACAATGCAGCCGGTAGTATCATCGGTGAAGAATACAGAATATAAAGTCCGTGTAGTTCCCGTAGTCTGCTGATCCCAGCTGACTCCTCCGTCGGTAGATTTATAAACAAGTCCGGAACTCCCTACAACCCAGCCGGTATCTTTATTTACAAAAAAAACATCTTCAAAAGAATTAAAGGAATTTGTCGAATTGGGAGTCCATGTTACGCCGCCGTCGGTTGTTTTATAAACATCAAATCCTGCAGGCGCCCAGCCAGTCAGAGGATCTAAAAAGAAAAGTGCATCAAAAGCTATATCGATCCCGTTAACTTTATGATTAATATTCCAGTTATTTCCGGAGTCGCTGCTTTTCATAAATGTCCCTGTTCCGCCTGCTGCGGCGATAGTATTTGCATCAAGCATTTTTACGTCCAGCATAGAATTTCCTTGCGGAAGAGGGTTCTGCCAGAACCAGCCGTTTTGTCCTACAATATTTGGAACCGGAAAAAATATCAGTAATACAAAGAAGAAATATTTTTTAATCACTGACGCCCTCCTTATTATTGTTAAAGATTTAAATGTTTTTTTGCTCTTTATAGTGAATGGAATACACTGAATAAGGACTATGGAAATTGCCTTTATCTAAAAACAAAAAAGGAATTCAGATGGGATTTTACGTTTGAAGAATAACAAAACATATGGAAGTTGGAAATGTGACAAATCACATGAAAAAATTTATTTGCTGCAGTAAAACTTCCATATCCGGCAGAGGATTATCATTAAGCTGAAAATTCCGCTATATTATTGAATCAAAAAAGAAAATTGACAATTTTTAAATCTCTTAATAAAGGAAAACAATATGAATTATTACGAATCAAAGGATCTCGGGAGATTTGCGGAAGTGGGCAAATTTAAACCTGAGCTGATGAAAAAATTTTTTGATTACCATAACGATGCAACTGCGTCAGAGGGAGCTCTTACGAAAAGAGAAAAATCGTTAATTGCATTGGCTGTTTCTCATTTCAAGCAATGCCCTTACTGCATTGATGCATATACAACCGCATGCCTGGAAAACGGGGCAGACCCTGATCAAATGACAGAGGCAATTCATGTCGCCGCGGCAATGGCCGCGGGCATGAATCTCATTCACGGTGTCCAAATGCTTAATATTCTAGAAAAGAACGGGGCTTAATATTTTAAATTAAAGTTCCATCAATATTATCTTTAATTGTTTAATGCATGAATTTAGCTTCACAAAAAAAATTTTATCCCATTCGATAGATTTAAAGCCGGTTACTATCGATACTCTCCAGGTGAATATAACCAAGCTGTGCAATCAGGCTTGCCTTCACTGTCATGTTGATGCCTCTCCAAGGAGAACTGAACAGATGAATAAGGAGACTATTGATAGATGCCTGGATATACTCTCTAAGTATAATGCAATTAAAAATCTTGATATTACCGGCGGAGCTCCTGAACTGAATCCTCATTTCAATTACCTGGTACTATCCGCAAATAAATTAGGGAAACATATTATTGTAAGGCATAATTTTACCGTAACCATCGACGGAAATCCCCAAACGAGTGAATCAAAAAAATATTTGCCTGAATTCTTTGCTGAAAACGAAGTTGAAGTAATTGCCTCCCTTCCGTATTATCAGGAATATTTTACGGATAAGCAGCGCGGAAGAGGTGTGTTCCAAAAGAGTGTTGAATCGATGAGAATGCTGAATGCAAAAGGGTATGGTGATGAATCGACCAAACTAATATTAAATCTGGTTTACAATCCTGTGGGTGCATTTCTTCCTGCCTCCCAGGGATCGCTTGAAAAAGATTTTAAGAAACAATTATGGCAGAAGTTTAAATTAAAATTCAACAATCTTTACACTATAACGAATATGCCAATCCACCGGTTTAGGGAACAACTAGAACGTCTCGGCACATACGGTGAATATATGACTAAGCTTGTAAATTCATTCAATCCTTCTGCGGCTCAAAACGTTATGTGCAGATCTCTCCTGAGTGTCGGGTATGACGGAAAGCTTTATGACTGCGACTTTAACCAGATGCTCGAGATTCAGATAATAAATCATGAACCTATGACTGTTTTTAATTTCGATTATAAAAATTTAGTAAATAGAAATATTCTATTCGATTCACATTGTTTCGGATGCACAGCGGGTGCGGGAAGCAGCTGCGGGGGAGCTACAGCTAAAATGAAAAGACTATCATTGATTTCTACCGGCAAGGTGAATGGCTAATTCCCTTGCGGCAGAATACACATTCCAATCTGCTGGAAAAAGTGTTCGCAACGATTATTATTGACGGCGCCGTCACCGCCCGCCCCTGGTCTACTTCATTCCAGGCGAACGATAGCCCACCTTCTGGGCACGCCGCAGAGCCTCGATTGTTTCCTCGACCGTAAGCAGGGGCGTAGTCTCGAATTTTGACAACGCACCTCCGCCGGTGATGGCAATGCCGACAGCGGCCATCGAGACATTATCAGGTGCTTCCCAAAGATTGTAGCCATCATATGTGCCGAACGCATACCAGAAGCCGTGCAGCTTACCGCCAACTGACTCGATGTACTTTCGTGCGGCCTCGCGGCGGTCTTCAGGGTTTTTCATCATTTTAGCCCAAGTTTCGGGCGTATAGCTAAACCGTGTTAAATAGAAAGCCATGGTTGAATTCTCCTTTGTACTTGATTTTTGTTGCGGACTTATTTCTTGTGATTGTATCTGCCGGAGTGTAACTTTTTCCTGAGCTTGCTGCTTCTCTTGCCGGCATGAGGCGGCACTAATGAG
>DAISZW010000250.1:1264-3859 GCA_036824595.1 Ignavibacteriaceae bacterium | reverse complement strand
CTTCTGACCAGGAAGGAGAAAGGGATTACAGAAAACTGGCCGCCATAATGTTTACGGATATTGTAGGATACTCGGCTTTGATGCAGAAGAATGAAACACTTGCATTGGAGATGCTGAAAGAGCATAGGGAAATTTTAAGAACATTATTTACCAGGTTTGAAGGAACCGAAATCGAAACTGCGGGAGATTCTTTTTTTGTTGAATTTGCAAGCGCGGTTGATGCAGCAAAATGTGCAGTTGAGATTCAAAAAAAGATGTACGACAGAAATCAAAAAGTTACGGATGAAAAGAAAATTTTTCTGCGGATCGGTCTTCATGTGGGAGATGTAATACATACAAAGAATCATGTTCATGGAGACGGTGTAAATCTTGCTGCAAGAATTGAACCCCTGGCACGGCCCGGATGTATTTGCATTTCAGAGGATGCAGCAAGGCAAATACAAAATAAAATAGATTATCCCTTGGTAAAGGTTGGCAAGAAAAGACTAAAAAATATTGAACTGCCGATGAATGTATATAAAATTATTCTTCCCTGGGAGCAGCAGCCAAAGAAGCAATGGTTTTTTATTAACCGAAATTATTCATCTTTCAAGCTGAATTTAATATCAGCCTTACTGATTGCCTTTTCTCTTATTCTGATTGGATATTTTTTCATTCAAAGCAATAAAAATGACTTTGGAAGCGAAAACAAAAACAGAATTGCCGTCCTGCCGTTTGCAAATATAAGTTCGGAAAATGAGGATGAATATTTTGCAGACGGAATTACCGAAGAGATAATCTCAAATCTTGCAAAGATCAGCGGATTAGACGTAATTGCCAGAACTTCTGTAATGAAGTATAAAAGAACAAACCTCAATGTTGCTCAAATAGGGCATGAACTGATGGTCGGAACCGTTCTTGAAGGAAGCGTCCGGAAAGCAGCGAACAAGGCCAGAATAACCGTGCAGCTGATTGATGTTCCTACGCAAAGGCATTTATGGTCGGATGAATACGATAGAGAGCTGAAAGATATTTTTTCCATACAGAGCGATATTGCGATGAAGGTTGCCGATGAGCTGAAGGTACAGCTTCTCGCAAACGAAAAGGAAATGATTGAGAAAAAAGGGACTGAAAACACAGATGCTTACAGGTATTATCTGCTTGGTAATTATTTTCTTAATAGAAGAACGGGCGAATCGTTGAATAAAGGAATCGAACATTTCCAAAGGGCAATAGAATATGATCCCAACTTTCCGCATGCTTATGCCGGGCTTGCAAACTGCTATACCCTAATCGGTGGGGCTGCCTATGGAAAGTTATCCAGAGACGAAGCTTCCGAAAAAGCCAATGAGGCGGTTTTAGAAGCATTGGAACTGGATAAATCTCTGCCAGAAGCTCATGCTTCACTCGGATATATAAGATTCAGGTTTGACTGGAATTGGGATGAAGCGGAAAAAGAATTCCAGAAAGCAATTGAACTTAAACCGGCTTATGCAGCCGCTCATGAATGGTATGCACTTTTACTTTCACTCGTAGGGAGGCATGATGATGCATTAAAGGAAATGAATAGAGCCTACGAACTCGATCCTCTTTCGCCGAGCATTTCCACAGGCGTAGGGAGAATAATGCATTTTGCCAATAAGCTGGATGGTGCTGTAAATCAGTACAAAAAAACCATAGAGATTTATCCGAACTATGCGGAAGCTCATTTCGCGCTTTCTATGACTTATACAAGTCAAAGGAAGTTTGATGAAGCTTTAAAAGAAATAAATAAAGCAATAGAACTTTCGAACGGAAGACTGGTAATGATTGCTATGCGCGGGATGACTTATGGATTTGCAGGAAAAAGAAAAGAAGCACTTGCGGTAATAGATGAACTCGCTAAACTCTCACATCCGGATCCTGTTTCTCCTTGGCATCTTTCAAGCATCTACTTCAGTCTGGGAGAGAGTGATAAATTCTTTGAAAATCTTTATAAAGCATACGAGCAGAAGGATCCTGTGATGGTTTATATTAAAACCATGGCGATATTTAATTCTGCTATATATAATGACCCCCGTTTTCAGGAGTTATTAAAGAAAATGAATCTGAAGTAATCCAGTTATTAATGGAAATAAATTACGATAATTGTCTATTCATTTTATCTTGATTGTAAGCTGGTACAAAAATTTCCTCTACGAACCAATGAAATGTAGTAGGGGTTGTATTTGAAGAATTTCGGATTACATTTTTTGTAAACCGTCCGTTATTAAGGGCAGTAAATCCTTCGAAGAGGGCATCGGCAGCTTCCCGGCTAAAACCTGCTCCAATTAAGCCCTGTATAAAATCATTATATGGAAATTTTACATACGCTAAATCCGGCTTGCCTATGGCAGCACCGATGATGGAAGCTGCTTCTCGGAATGTATAATCGCGCGGACCTAATAAGTACTGTACATTAAATCCACTGAAAGCGGGTTTCAATAAATAATTAGCGGCAGTAGCTGCAATGTCTTTAGTTGCAATCATACCAAAAGCAAAATTTTCATCTATTATGCTTCCCATCATTCCTAAATTCTTAATTAGGGGAATTGAACCGAGATGATTTTCCATAAAAAATGCAGATCGTAAGGCAAT
>DAISZW010000250.1:0-1164 GCA_036824595.1 Ignavibacteriaceae bacterium | reverse complement strand
TGTGATTTTTAATATCTCTAATTTTATTCTCTATGTTTATGTTTTTTAATAAAATAAATGAAATTCTTTTAAAAAGAAAATTGAATTGTTTTTATTGATCCCAAAATATGCATTAGTAATATTTCTCCCGGCTTTTATTAACCTTAACTTCAGTCAGCAGGCAGATATTTTAAATTCGGGATCATTCAGAGGTGAATTAAACGGGAAGAAATTTGAAAATCCAATCAGGTATGGTACTTCGGAAAATCTCTTTACCATTGTAACTGTAAATGAGAATTTCGTTCTGACGATAAATTGGCGTAACATCAGTTCAATTAATGATATTAAAAAAGGAATTACAAAACTTCCTATTGATGATAATAGTGTAATAATTAGTTTCATTGACAAAAAAATGGGGTTCCCTTTAATTGTTACCGGCGGCTTGTTAAAGATTTATCAAAAAGACAGCAGAGGTTTAAATGGTACGTTGGATTTTACCGCACTAAGCAGATTTCCAGTTAACGGAAAGAATTATAAAGTCAGTATGTTAAACGGTAATTTTAGAATTGATTTGATAAAATAATTCAAGCAGAATCACAGTATTTTGATATGCCGTTGGGGCATCTCTTATTCAACATCTGGAACAAAAGTATCCACTCGCCCATTTTTATAAAATAAATTAAGGATGATTCGCATGACAATATTTAAGAATGTATTCCAAACGTTTATAACTTTAAATCTCATGATTCTTTTTGGCGGTTATAATCCGACATTTGGACAGAATATAAATACCGGGAAATTTCAATATATTTTTCCTGTACCCTCATCAAAACTTAACTCAACAAAAACAAATATTATAGTCAGATTTGGTGATGCATTTGATTATTCTGTTTTGAGCAAAAATCCTTTACAGTTAGCTGGAAACATAGGCGGTAATTATACGGGGCGAACCATTTTAGCTGAGAATAATAGAACATTGATTTTTTATCCGGATAATGAATTCCGGAATGGTGAAATCGTTACGGTAACCTTAAAAGAAAATTTAAAAACGGTTTCGAATGAACCTGTACCCGGTTTAAGCTATTCATTTGAAACTTCAAAAAAGAGAATAAGCCGGTTAGAAAAAAAGAATTATCTGGAAAGATATATCCAAAGTGCTGATCCTGATATGAGCATTTCAAAGAG
>DAISZW010000249.1:0-3870 GCA_036824595.1 Ignavibacteriaceae bacterium | reverse complement strand
ATTTGCACTGGATGGGATTACTTCCTTTTCTGTTTACCCATTAAAAATAGCTCTTAATATAGGCTTCTTCTCAATCTTAATTGCTTTCTGCTTAATTATATATGCCCTGGTTTCATATGCATTTTTCCCTAAAGCAATATTACCGGGATGGACTTCAACCTTGATTACAACTGTTTTTTTCGGAGGAGTTCAGCTTTTTACAATCGGTATAATCGGAGAATACATCGGAAGAATTTTTGAAGAATCAAAAAACCGTCCGCTTTATTTAATCGATGAAAAAGTAAATTTTGATGAACAGAAAAAATTAGTCCCCGAGGAAATTTCAATTCTTTCTTAATATAGATGAATTAATGTTCAGGGGATTTCACTTTATTAAGATGACATGTAGAAAATATAATTATAAAGCAGTTCTATAATGTGGTTTAATTCGTGGGAATTTTTATACTTCCTGCCTTTTGTTTTAATCTTCTACTACATCTTTTCTCACAGGGCTCAAAACATCTGGCTACTGGCGGCTAGCTATTTTTTTTACGGCTGGTGGGACTGGAGATTCCTGTCTCTCCTTTTTTTCAGTTCAGCCGTCGACTATATTGCCGGGCTTTTCATCTATAATAATACCGATGAGAAAAAAAGAAAAATCGGTTTTTATGCCAGCATTATAGTTAACCTCGGTATTCTCGGCATATTTAAATATTTTAATTTTTTTGTTGATAGTTTTATTGAATTAGGAACCCTGTTTGGTTTAAATTTCAATACTCCTGTAATCAGACTTCTGCCGCCTGTGGGGATTTCATTCTACACTTTCCAGGCGCTTTCATACACAATCGATATTTATAGAAACCAACAGAAGCCCACAGCAAATTTTTTCGATTTTGCCTTATATGTAAGCTACTTTCCACAATTGGTTGCAGGCCCGATAGAAAGGGCTTCGTCGCTGCTTCCGCAGATTTTAAATAAGCGGAAAGTAAATTTAGAAATGATTAATTCAGGCTTGCTGCTGATCTTAATCGGGTTCTTTAAAAAAGTGGCAATTGCAGATACTGCTGCTGTGGGAGTTGAAGAAGTCTTTAACGATCCGGCAAGATTTTCATCCTGGTTTTTATTGAAAGGACTATACTTGTTCTCCATTCAAATTTACTGCGATTTTTCAGGCTACAGCAACATTGCCCGGGGAGTAAGCAAACTTTTTGGAATAGAATTAATGGAAAATTTTCAATCTCCATATCTATCCAGAAATATTGCTGAATTCTGGAGAAGATGGCATATAAGCTTATCGGCATGGCTAAGGGATTATCTTTTTCTGCCGCTTAACCTGCACTTCAGATATAAAAAGAATTATGGGATTTCAGCTGCAATAATTATAACTTTCTTGATCTGCGGATTCTGGCATGGAGCAGCATGGACTTTTATAATCTGGGGGCTTTTACACGGTATTTATCTGGTCGTTCATAAATATTGGAGTGAAAGCGGAGTTTCGATTTACATAAAAAAGCTGTTCAATCTTCCTAAACATGCCGGAAACATTATTTCGATTTTCATCGTCTTCCATTTCGTAACATTTGCATGGATTTTCTTCAGATCGCAAAACTTTAATGAAGCCTGGATTTATATTAATGGAATATTTTCTTTCAGCGGTGAATTTTCTTTCAGAACTTTCTTAATGCCTGCTGCACTTCTGACTCTCTTGATTCCCTTGGATCTAGCGCAATATAAAAAGCTTGATATTTTTGCAATCCGCAGATGGCCCAGTATGGTCCGCGGAGCATATTATCTTATCATGATTTTATCAGTAATTATTTTAAGCGGTAATGAAATACCTTTCATCTATTTTCAGTTTTGAAACATTAAACTTGAAACCAAAAAATGTTTTCAGTACGGCTATAAAATTGGTCCTTGCATGTTTTCTTTTGATAGAAGTATCGCTCCGGTTTTTTGTGCCCAGCGGCCATTCACCTGCAGGCCATTGGAAAAACCAGATGACGCGGGTTAAAGCCAAGCAGATTGAAGAATTAAATAATATTGATTTATTATTTACCGGAAGTTCGGTTTCTTCGGTGAATGTCCCTCCGGAGTCTTTTGATGATGAGCTGAAAAAAAACGGGGTTAATATTACATCTTATAATACCGGCATAGCGGGCACAGATTGGGAAGGTGTTGCCGCTGCGTTTGAAAAATTATTCTGGAAGGAACAGAAAGCACAATATGTGGTACTGATTATTTCTCCGTATGATCTGGATGAATCAAATACTGTAGTACGCGAGAGGACATCATCTTTCGTCGAATCATTAAATATACCTTTGTATGAGGCTGCTGCCGTAGATCTTTTTAGTAAAATTTGGATTTTTGGTTTCAGAAACGAAATAAGAGAATTTTTAAAAACTTTCAGGTGGCAGTCCGAACCGCCGTCTGTGGTCAGCGTTAGGGGATATACACCAATGTACAAAGGATGCACCCATAATCTTGAATTTCCTGTAAACATAGATAAAGACGGTAATATTTCGAAGGCTGTATTAAATCTCGTAGGTATGCTGACCGGACAGGGAGTTAAAGTTGTAATTGTTGAAGCTTTATTAAATTCAAAATTAAGAAAATATAATGAAAACAAACTTGAAAATTTTTATAGCGTTCTGGATGAGATGAAGAAATATAAAAATACGGTATTCCTTGATGTATCCGGCATTATTCCCGATGATAAATATTTTATAGATCCGTTTCATTTAAATGTTGAAGGGTCGCATGCCTATGCCCGGAATCTTGCCCGGCAGCTCATCTGCAATAGCGTGATAAATACACATAAATAAGACAATTAAAGGATAGTCTTGTTAAATACAGCACACCAAATTTCTTTCATTAAATGGAAATTAATTGTCGTAATAAAATTTATTGAGGGAAAAAGGAAAATTTAGTGGCTGTATTTATTTGATATAATAATATACATAGTTAATTGATTTAAGGGGTTTCAAACGGGGTCAAAAATGGGGTCAAATAATTTAGGTACTTGTTTCCGTGCTTCTTTGTTCAAACATTACTTGAAGATAGAAGCAGTTCTTACTTTAGATACGGTTATAAAATTTAAGATAAATGTTGATTAGGCTGAGAGAAAGTTTATGGGCAAAACTTTTAAAATCTTTGCTTTATTTGCGGCTGTCCTTACCGTAAGTTCCTCTTATTCTCAAAATCTTAAAATAATATCTCCGGCCGGAGGGGAAAAATGGGAAGCAAATTCTACTCAAACAATTACCTGGCAAAGCAGCGGAGTTGAAAAAATAAAAATAGAATTTTCTCTTAACAACGGCATGCACTGGTTTATAATTGCTGATGATATTGCTGCAGATTTAGGCAAATATTCATGGAAGATTCCCAATTCGCAAACATCCGATATTATGATAAGAATAGCTGATATTTCAAATCCTTCTGTATACAATATTACTTCAAAACAATTTAGTATTTATCTGAAAGATGAACCGGAACAGCCGAGGAGTTTGAAAAAAGAGGCTGAAACGGCAAGCGCTGCCGTAAAAATAATGCCCCTTGGTGATTCTATTACGGAAGGTGAAGGGGACGACATAGAAGATAATAATCCTATTTACAATTTAAAACGCGTTGGATACCGGGAGGAGTTATTTAATCTTTTGACCTTTGCAGGATATAATTTCAGGTTTGTTGGGAATAAAATTACCGGGTACGATACTTTCAGCCCCCCTCCCAATACAGACTTTTACAATTACGGCCGATATAATGAAGGTCACGGAGGCTGGGTAGCAGACGGTGCATTCCCGGCCGGAAAAGGCTCTATTGAAGATGACGTAAATGACTGGCTCTCAAATCTGGGATCGTCTAATCTGCCCGATATTATTTTATTGCATACCG
>DAISZW010000089.1:8559-13554 GCA_036824595.1 Ignavibacteriaceae bacterium | reverse complement strand
TCAGAACTTAAAGATTGGATTAGTAAAACACTGCCTATACTCAAAAGTCATCTTGAAGAAGCAAAAAAGATCAACGATCAGATAGCTGGCAAGTAGGTTAATGGACACCCGGAGTATTTATTGTTGATTAAAATATGCGGAAAAGTACACTGGTGTCCGACCATTTTTTCAATGCATGTACAGTTTTGAAAGCGCCGGCAAAAATCCTGTAAAAGCAAAGCATAAAAAAACGAAGGTATTAAAAAATACAGTAATAAATTTTAATCCTGTTAAGGGTTATATTTCCGGGCGGATTCTAAATACAATTAGTACAATGTTTTCTTTATATTTGCTTTAAATAATAAATAATATAGCCCGATGATAAAAATATCTGTCCCTTCCGGAAAGGATTTTGCAATTGGCGGAGGTAAACCATTTGTACTAATAGCAGGTCCCTGTGTTGTTGAAAATGAAAAAATGATCTTTAAAACTGCCGGGGAAATTAAAAAAACCGCGGAAAATTTAAACATTCCTTTTATATTCAAATCCAGTTATAAAAAAGCAAACAGAACAAGCTCAAATTCCTTTGTAGGTATTGGAGATTCGGAAGCATTAAAAATACTTTCAAGTGTGAGAGAAAATCTTCGGATTCCCGTTTTAACAGACATCCATTCTGTTGAAGAAGCAGAAATTGCGGCCCCATCCGTTGATGTGCTGCAGATACCGGCTTTTTTGTGCAGGCAGACAGAACTTCTAATTGCCGCAGGCAATACAGGGAAAATTGTAAACATAAAAAAAGGACAATTCCTTGCTCCCGAGGATATGAAATTTGCTGCAGAAAAAGTTGCTTCAACAGGGAATAAAAATATTCTGCTTACTGAAAGAGGTACTACGTTCGGTTATCATAATCTGGTTGTGGATATGCGTTCATTTGTAATAATGAAAGAGTTCGGATACCCGGTTATAATGGATGCAACTCATTCGGTACAGCTTCCGGGCAAAGGGAATGAAAGCGGCGGTCAGCCTAAATTTATTAAACCACTAGCCAGAGCAGCTGCCGCAGTCGGAATAGATGCGCTATTCCTGGAAGTTCACCCGAATCCGGGACAAGCTTTAAGTGATGCTGCAAGCCAGCTCCCGTTAAATGAACTTAACGATTTATTAGTTGAAATACAGGCGATTGATAAAGTAATTAAGAAATACTAAAAGATCTTATTTTGAAGATTAGGCTTGAGTGTCCTATATGGAAGATTCAATCAATAATGAAAGAAAATTCCCGAGGAATTTGAGTATTCAAGAGATAACACTTTTGAATTCTATTTTGCCTGAAAATAAACCCGGCTATAAAGAATACAGAGATAAAATCAGCCGCCTTGTTGTTTCGGGTTTAGGCAGGTTTGGAACAACAAACTTGGTTTTAGGAAAAGGAGAGAATGACCCGGATCTTAACTCACCATCTGCTCCGATCTTTGCATCAGGTACAGTTATCTGCAATGAAACTGAAATAGATATTACCATACACAATGAAGTTAATGGTGAAATTGAAGTTGATATTTCACCGAAACCTGCAGGTGCCGATGCAGATAATGAAAATATCATCCCGGAAAATTTAGGTGAAATTACTTCATGGAGTTATTCCGACTGGATTCCCGGGGAAAGGGCTCCGCATGATAATTCCGATGTCAGGGAGGTAATCCTTATCCCAAAGAATTATCTTCTGGCAATTGCTCCGGTTCATAAAAAAATCTGGCTGCACGAATACTCTACGGGTGTAAATTATCTAATCCCGGTTACTAATTTCCATAATCAATTAATGATGGTTAAGAATATTCGTGATATTTCAATAATTTCAAATCAGGGTTTATTTTTTAAAAACTTATACAGCTATCCGGATAAAGAAATAATTTCAGCTTTTATCCTCTACAACAACTATTTTAAAAGGTATAATATAGATTTTTCTTCTTTTACGGGTAAAAAAGAGAAATCATCAGATAATTTTAACACGAAAGATCATCCGGGAAGTTTAGGTTTATATAAAAAAAGGTTTTTTCAAAAATTCTATAAAAAGAGGTAAGAATTGAGTTCGGATGAAATTATAGCCAAGGGGCGTGAAGTTATCAGAATTGAAGCTGAAGCTGTTGCCGATCTAAGCAGGAGTATAAATGAAAATTTTGTTAAAGCCGTAGAAGTTTTAAATCAATGCCAGGGAAGAATTGTTGTAACGGGGATGGGAAAATCGGGATTGGTTGCCCGGAAGATTGTAGCGACTCTCAATTCTACCGGTGCTCCGGCGATTTATTTGCATCCGACAGATGCACTGCACGGCGATCTTGGGATGGTTAGGAAAGACGATGTTGTAATATTTATTTCAAAGAGCGGCGAAACCCAGGAATTGGCAAATCTGCTTCCATGGCTGAAAAGATTAAAAGTGAAGCTGATTGCAATGACCGGCAGCGAAAATGGGAAGCTTGCTTCCGAATGCGATATAGTTCTGGATATAAGCGTGAAGGAAGAAGCATGTCCTCACGATTTAGCACCTACTGCGTCAACCACTGCAACTTTGGCAATGGGAGATGCGCTTTCGGTTGCACTCCTGCAGCAGAAAAATTTTTCTGTACAGGATTTTGCAAATCTGCATCCCGGCGGAAGCCTCGGCAAACGCCTTTCTCTTGAATTGAAAGAAATAATGATAAAGGGAGATAAAGTCCCGATGGTGCAGGAGGAAGCATCATTAAAAGATGTAATCCTGGAAATGACTTCCAAAAGACTAGGAACTACCTGCGTTGTAAACCGGGAAAAAATTCTTAAAGGAATAATAACCGACGGAGACCTGCGGCGCCTCCTTGAAAAAACACTTGAAATAAAAAATCTTAAAGCAAAAGACGTAATGACAAAAACGCCGAAGGTGATCAAGCCGAGCGCACTCGCATCACTTGCCCTTCAGCAGATGGAAAATTATAAAATTACTACTCTAGTTGTAATTAACGATGAAAATAAACCAGTCGGAATTGTGCACCTTCATGATCTCATCAATCTCGGGCTTCGTCCAAGATGAAATATTTATCATTCCTGGTTCTGTTAATCCTAATCCCATGCTGTTCAGATCAAAAGGTTAAGCCAACGGTTAATCCGTCGTTGAGTGTACAGGAACTTCCTGCACAGGAAAGCTGGGATGCGGAAATTTTTTTTACAGACTCCGGGAAAACAAAAGCTGTTTTAACAGCCGGCCATCTTAGAGTTTTGGAGAATGCCCGGGAAACCCTGCTCGACGACAAGATTAAAGTAGATTTCTATAATGATTTCGAAGAAAAAACCACTACATTGACTGCGGAGCAGGGGAAGGTTGATGACGCAACCAAAAATCTCTGGGCAATAGATAATGTTGTTGCGGTGAATGACAGCGGCGTAACTTTGCAGACGGAGGAATTGATGTGGCGGAATTCCGATCAGAAAATATTATCCGATAAGTTTGTTACTATTCTTACTCCAAAAGAAAAAATTGAAGGATACGGATTTGAATCGGATCAGCATCTAAGGAACTATGTTATTTATAATATTACCTATGTTACAAGGAGAGACACTCTTTAAATTGAATAGAGTTTCTTAATTGAATATGAAATCTTTTCTTTCAATTCTTATATTAATTTTTTCAACTGCAATTACGATCTCCCAGCAGGATGACGACTATATTATAGTTGTGGGGGACAGTATGGTTGGAAGATCGATATCGGGAGAGATGATAAGAGAAGTTTTTGGAAAAGTAAAGCTTACCCAGGGTAACGTTGTAATTACATGCAGCAAAGCCGTTCAGTATATTTCTAGAAATGATGCAGTGCTGACCGGGAATGTAATTATTGTACAGGATACTCTGACAATTACTACCGATGAAGCATTCTATTACGGGAATGAAAAACGTTCCGAATCAAAGACCCCTCTGAAGCTCGATGATAAAAAAGTAATTCTTACTGCGGATAGAGGAGAGTATTATTTTAATGAGGACAGGGCTTACTTCAGGGACAATGTCAGACTTTATGATACCGTTACAACACTTACATCCAATGAATTAACCTATTACAAAAATGAGAACCGTTCCGTTGCCGTAGGTGCAGTAAAAATAATTGATCCGGATAATATTATTGAAGCGGAGAAGCTTCAGCACTACAGAGATCACCGTGTAACATTTGCCGATATTGATGTGAAAATAACAAGCAAGTCTAATAACGTAATTATTTACGGGGATCATCTGGAAGATTATGCTGAAAGATCTTACACGATTATAAATAAAAATCCTCTGCTGATTCAGATTGATTCCTCATATGTTGAAGTAAATGATACAATTCCCGGAAATGGAGTAAACGCCTTTTCCGTATTGCCTACAAGGAAACTGGAGATTGATACTTTATTAATAAGATCGCTGATTATGGAAGCGTACAGGGATACATTAAACATTTTTAAAGCAAAAGATTCGGTAAAAATAGTCCGCTCAAATTTTGCCTCAAGGAATGATTTCTCCGTTTATTACAGGGATGAAGATAAAATTGTTACGGAAAAACTTCAGCCTGAAGCTCCTCAGCCGGTTTTGTGGTATGAGAATTCTCAATTAACTGGTGATTCCATTACAATATTTCTGCGTGAGAATCAGATTCAGCTTATTGATATCTTAAATAATGCTTTTATTCTTTCCCGGGATAAAATCTTTTCAGATAGGTATGATCAGATTTCAGGCAGCAGGATAATAATGCATTTTGATGATGACGGAATAAAAAAAATGGAAGTATTTGAAGGTGTGCTGAGCATTTACTATCTCTATGAAGAAGGAACCCCGAACGGATTAACAAAATCATCTGCGCAGTCTGCCGTTATTGAGATTTTTAACGGGAAAGTAAATCAGGTCAAGCTGTACGGGTCGCCGTCAAGCGAGTATTATCCTGAAAATATGGTCCAAGGGAACGAACTGTCTTATACACTTCCGCAATATTTTTTACATGAAAACAGGCCTGTAAAGAGTGATCTGCT
>DAISZW010000089.1:0-8459 GCA_036824595.1 Ignavibacteriaceae bacterium | reverse complement strand
TGGCTCAATTATAAGTTTGAATTTTTTATTTTAGTTTTCCAGAAAGTAAAATTGAAAAAATTATGAATTCAACATTAAGATCGGAAGACTTAGTTAAGATTTATAAAAAGAGAACGGTGGTAAATAAAGCATCTGTTCAGGTATCTAAAGGTGAAATTGTCGGTCTGCTTGGACCCAACGGCGCAGGGAAAACCACGACTTTTTATATGATTGTAGGAATGGTAAAGCCCGATAAAGGAAAAGTTTTTTTGGATGACGCCGAGATAACAAAAGTTCCGATGTACAAACGAGCCAGAATGGGCGTCGGTTATCTTCCGCAGGAAGCTTCCATTTTCAGAAGATTATCTGTAGAGAACAACTTACTTGCAATCTTGGAAATGACAAGTCTTAATGCTTTGGAAAGAAAGGAGAAATGTGAAAGACTTTTAGAGGACCTTGGAATTACAAATGTCCGGAAAAGCATGGGTTATCAATTAAGCGGCGGTGAAAGAAGGAGAACGGAAATTGCAAGAGCACTTGCTACCGATCCAAGCTTTATTCTGCTTGATGAACCGTTTGCCGGAGTAGATCCAATTGCCGTTGAAGATATTATGAACATTGTGGCAAACCTGAAAAATAGAGGGATAGGCGTTTTAATTACCGACCATAATGTTCATGAGACTTTAAGCATTGTAGACAAAGCCTATATACTGATTAATGGTGTGATCTTTAAGCACGGCAAGGCAAATGAACTTGCGGAGGATGCCGAAGTAAGAAAGCTTTACCTAGGCGAAAAGTTTAAATTGGACAGATACTAGTAAAAAGTAGGGAATAAGGAGAGTGGAGTGTCTTGTCCTTCCTTTGATTAATTTTTATCAACCTATTTCAAGACGATACATCTCTTACTGTATACTCCATACTCACTACTTTATTTACTAAGTCCGCCTGACAAGATAAACGTCATAATTTCTTTTGCTCCTGCATCTAGTAATTTAACATCACTTGACGGAACAATAATTAGATTTCCGGCAAAATTGTACGCCTGGGGAATGTAAACCGCAACTTTATTTATTTCTCCCAAGAGTTCAAGATTTTCTTCAGTAATAAAACCTAAAAGTTCTATGCTGCTTTCTTTGGATGCCCTGACTAAAACAGGTTTGTTGAACTTTTTTTTATCCCCGACAAATGCTTCGATCAGGTCTTTTACTGAATTATATATTATGCTGATTAACGGAAGTCTGTTGAAAAGATTGTAAATGAAAACGGTAACTCTTTTTGTTAAGATATTAGAAGCAATGAACCCCACGGCAAGAATTATTAACAGAATTAATAAAAAGCCGATCCCTGGAATATTAAAATTGAAAATGTTATCGAAGGTAATCAGAACCCAGTAGATAAGATAGATTGTTGCAGCTGCGGGTAGAGTTACAATTAATCCCTGAATAAAATACTTTGTAATTTTTTTCATGGAAATTCTCCAATTCTCTTATTAAAAAATAAGAAATTGAATTCGATTTTAAAATTATTTTGGAGGGATGTATTCCGTAAAGATACTGTTATTGATTTATTTAAAGCAGCAAATTATTATTACTAAACGGCGCTTTCCCCTGATTCTTCGGTACGGATTCTAATCGCATCTCCAACGGAGGAGATGAATATTTTACCGTCGCCTACTTCTCCGGTTTTCGCCTTATTAATTATAATTGAGCTTGCCTCTTCAACCTTATTGTCTGCACAAATCAATTCAATTTTTATCTTCGGTACAAATTCTATTTTGTATTCGGAACCTCTATAAATTTCGGTATGACCTTTCTGCCTCCCGTAGCCTTTTACTTCGGTTACCGTGAGCCCTGTGAATCCGGCTTCCTGTAATGCATGATGAATATCGTCAAGTTTATGAGGCCGTATAATTGCTTCTATTTTTTTCATTGTAAACCTCTCGGCTGCTGTTTGAGTTTAGTTCCTGTAATGGTTAAATCTAAATTAAGCCTTTTTCATACAAAAGTTGAATATAATTGTTTTGATTTAAGGTTTATTTCAAACTTAATTTATTTAAATCAAACGTCAAACAAAAAAAGTTTTATAAGAGAAATTATATCCGGCGATGACATTAAATTTTATTCAGAAAAAAGCATCATTTCTATAGAGGTGGAAGGTGATTTTATCTCATTATAAAATTTTCTATAAAATAAAAGAAAACTATAACCGAGAAATAATAGCCAAGTAAAGCAAACCAGATTTTTAAAACTTTTTCGTGGCTGCTCCCCTCCACAAAGTATCCTGCGGCAATAATGAAGACCACAAGAAGGAAAGAAATGTTAATCCATAAAGCCGCATTAACTGTACCGCTGATGCTTAAATTTTGTAAAGCTGATAAAGTAGTCAATCCTAGAAGAGTAATTATTGCGGGCATGAATTTTTCGTACCAGGGGTATTTAGAGGAAGTGAATTCAAAAATTTCGAAGACTGCGCTGATAAGGATATAACCGGCATTAATGAAAACGGCTATAAGCAGACCGTTTGAAGAATTTTGGAACGGGTTCCATGCCTGATTTCTTTCATTGAAGAGTAGATTTGCAAGGAAATAGCATAAAACGGATATCAATCCTATAAATAACTGCTTCCGGTTTTGGCGTCCCCATACTTCCCGGGGATTGAAAAAATCCTTAATTAGTTTTATAATAATATTTTCCTGGTGCATATCTAAGTCTATTCCCTTAGTCTTTTCCATAAAAACCTCACCTTTGAAATAATTCATTTTCTATTTAAATAAAAAGGCAGACAAATAAAATGATGCCTGCCCTAATTTAAAAACTTAGTCTTTTTAAAGGCTTATCCCAACTACGTAGAATAAATTCTCAGCAGCAGGATTAACAATGATTGAACCAAAAATAGGCAAGCTGAATGATTCGGAAAATTTTATCTTTTTTGACGCAGTTATTCCGGTGTTTACGATATCAAAAGTACTGGTCGAACCGTAATAGGCCGCTCCGTCTCCGGCTGCACCGCCGATGAAGAGATCGAAACCAACATCTTCAATTGAAGTAGAATACCCTACCTGGAAATAAAACGGATTGTCTATTACATTATGAACAAAAATATTGAATGACAAAGAGATGGGAAAATTTTCCGGGCCTGAATATCCTGCATTAATTTCTATAAAATGGGAACCTGCACCGGCGGTGTCGTCATAATTATTAAAATTGGTCAATTCGAAATTGCTTGTAGGAAACATGTAATCTGTAAAGCCCAAGTAGATGCTCCCGGAATTACTTAAATCGAAGTTATAACCTGCATAAAAATCAACTTCTTCCGTACCGGTAGTAGCAGTAGGAAATGCACCCCAAAAGCCGACTGCAAAACCGCCTGCACCAAATTCCACTGTAGGCTGAATACTGGGAGACGCACCGAAATCTGTACCTCTCCAGATGTACCTGTTCACCAGATCTGCTCCTACGGAAAGTGATTGGGAATATGTATTGCCGGCAAAAAATAAGATAAGGAAAATATTTGTAACAATGATTTTTAGTCTAATTGATGATTTCATAGTATACTCCTTAATTATTATTATTAAAGTTTCCTTAGAAATTAAAATTTAAAAGCCGCCGGTTTTTTCGAAATCCGGATAAGCTTCCATACCATGTTCACCGACATCCAAACCTTCAGCTTCTTCTTTTTCGGAAACACGTATACCCATAACAGCTTTCAATATTCTCCACACGATATATGAAAGAACAAATATGAAAGCGCCCACCGTAAGAACACCAATCAGTTGATTTCCCAAAAGAGTAAATCCGCCGCCAAAGAATAAACCATTTCCTGTTGTATTTGGAAGAAAGCGGTCTTCGGCAAAGAGACCGAGAGCTAATGTTCCGAAGATTCCGTTGACAAGGTGGACTGCTAAAGCACCGACAGGATCATCAATTTTAATTTTATCAAAAAAGATTACTGCAAAAACAACTAAGGCTCCTGCAACTGCCCCGATGATCAATGAACTTTCTACGCTTACAAAAGCACAAGGAGCAGTTATTGCAACAAGGCCCGCAAGGCACCCGTTTATAGTCATGCTTAAGTCGGGTTTGCCGAGTACAATCCATGCAACGGCAGTTGAAACCAGAATACCTGCAATTGCGGCACTATTAGTTGTAAGGGCAATTCTGGAAATAGCTTCGGGATCGGCAGCCATTGTGCTTCCGGGATTAAAGCCGAACCAGCCGAGCCACAAGACCATCACTCCTATTGTTGCAGAAGTCATGTTATGCCCCGGAATCGGAAATACTTTTCCGTCTCTGTACTTACCGATACGCGGCCCTAAAACAATAACTCCTGCAAGGGCTGCCCAGCCGCCCACCGAATGTACAACCGTTGATCCGGCAAAGTCCCAAAAACCAAGTTGTGCAAGCCATCCGCCTCCCCAGATCCAATGACCGGTAGTTGGATAAAGAAATGCCACGAGAATGAATGAAAATAGAATAAAAGAGATATATTTAATTCTTTCCGCAACAGCTCCCGAAACAATGGTTGCGGCTGTTCCCGCAAAGACCAGCTGGAAGAAAAATTTAGCCAGCAGAGGTACAGTTGCCCAGCTTATGGAAGAATAAACACCCTCATATGCATCTCCGGTGGCAGGACTATTGTCGGTGCCGCTTATTCCAAAAATTCCGGATAGTCCGAGCAAACCGCTTCCATCTCCAAACATTAAACCCCAGCCCACAGCCCAGAATGCAAGCGAGGAGACGGCAAATACGATAAAGTTTTTTGAAAGGATGTTAACGGCATTTTTGCTTCGTGCGAAACCCGATTCGACCATTGCAAATCCGAGGTTCATAAAAAATACAAGCATTGCTGTCAGAAGTACCCAAAGAGTATCAAGTATTATTTTATTATCCATTTTATTTACACCTTTATTTTTGTTGATGGATTTATAAATGTTTCTAAGAGACGCGGAATTTTTACAGAGCCGATTCCCCGGCTTCCTCAGTTCTTATTCTGATTGCTTCATCTATATTGGTAATAAAAATTTTTCCGTCCCCAACTTCTCCGGTTTTAGATTTGCTTATAATTATCTCTAGCGCTCTTTCGCTGTCTTTATCGGAGCAAATCAGTTCAAGCTTAATTTTGGGTACAAACTCGATATTGTATTCTGAACCCCGGTAAATTTCCTTATGACCTTTCTGCCTTCCATACCCTTTTACTTCGCTGACGGTAAGGCCTGAAAAACCGGCTTCCTGCAGTGCATTATGTACTTCGTCCAGTTTATGCGGACGAATGATCGCTTCGATTTTTTTCATGAAGTGCCTCTTCTTTTTGTTTATGAATGTCTTGTGTTCCCAGAAAGAAAACGAAACCATTGTGCAAATATTATTAGGATATCAATCGGTATGACTTAAATAAATAAAGTAATTAGGGATAATTATATAATTTTTTTAGGAAGTTGTCAAGTGAAGGCTTACTTAAATTATTATCGGTTTTTGAAAATCTTCAATTTTGCGGGAATTTTAAATAAATTTTCTTTAAGATTTGAGTTATCACACAAGTTGATTATTTTTGGAAAGTATTTATCTGCAGGGCGGCAAAGTGTTCCTACATCAACCGGTAAAAAAAATTTTCCTGCTTATCGTAACTAGTTTATTGTTTTCGTGCTGCTCAGGTGAAAAAATTTTCATCAAACCTTCCGGGCTATCCTACATCGATAATAAAGTTGGCACCGGCAGAGAAGCAAAAATTGGAGATACGGTCGCCGTTCATTTTAAAGCCTGGCTTATAAAAGATTCTCCAGATCCTTTTAATCAAAAATCAGATGATTCAACAAACGTTAAGCTGGGAGATTCATACAGGCGAAACAAACCGATTGAATTTGTACTAACTGATAATAACTTTATAAAAGGATCTGAGCAGGGCATCAGCGGTATGAAAAAGGGAGGGATCAGAACGATGATAATTCCGGCAAAGTTGATATACGGAAACGCAAAAAGGTATCCTCATACACCGATGGATTCTAATATAAAACTCATAATCGAACTTGTTCAGATAAAATAGAGCAGGCTGCGCTTTTTCGAAAATAACCGAATATTATTTAAGCCAAGAATAATTTTCTTAATTAAACTAGAGATAGCTTCTTATCAGCTCAATTGCGCGGGAATAATAACCGGTACCGAATAGATTCAGATGGTTCATTATATGGTAGAGCTTATAAATATTCTGACGGTATTCATATCCGGGCTTAAGGGGAAAATATTCGTCATAAGAGCGGTAAAATTCCTCGCTGAATCCTCCGAATAATTTAGTCATTGCAAGATCGGCCTCGCGGTGGCCGTAATAAACTGCCGGATCAATTAAGCATGCATTCCCGTATTCATCCGTAATATAATTTCCGCTCCATAAATCTCCGTGAAGCAGCGCAGGGGGTTCTTCACTTCCTTTTAAAATTATTTCAAGCTTCTCTTCAAGCATCTTTATTCCCCCTGTTAATTCCGGAGATGCGTACCCGTTTTTCTCTGCAAGCCTGTATTGAAATAAAATTCTTTTATTGAAATAGAACTCAGCCCAGTTGTCTTTTTCATTTTGATCCGGAATATTTTTTTGAACAGAGGAGCCGATAAAATTATCTTCATAAAAACCGAATGATTCTCCTTTAAATTGATGCAGCTTTGCGAAATTAATTCCGAAGTCTTTAAAGAAAGTTTTTGACCTGTTTCCCTGGGCAATAAATTCAAGAAGTATAAAATCATCTTCACACAAAATAACTTTCGGGCTTCTGATAGCTTGAGCTTTTGCAAGCTCATTCAACCCGTTTGCTTCTTTCCTGAACATGCTGCGTTCCGAATTTGTTTTCAAAAAGGCAGTCAATCCGGAAGCAAAGTTAATTTTATACGCATCGCTGATGCAGCCTCCGGACAAAGACTGAACCGACTCAATCCTGCTGCCGGTGTGTTTTTCAATCAGTGATTCAGTTCTGCTTTTTAACTTCATTTTTTATCTTGCTTATAAGCCCTTTGCATGTATCTTCCAGAATATCCAGGACATGTTCGAAGTTTTTTGGTCCTCCGTAAAATGGGTCGGGCACTTCATCTGCATTTATTGCAGTGCAGAATTCGGTCATCTTAAAAATCTTCTTTGAATATTTATTTTCAACATCGAGATATTTTATATCTGAAAGGTTTTCGTCATCCATTGCAATAATATAATCGAATTCCTCAAAATCCTTTTCCGGGTTAAAAATTTTCGCTTTATGGTTTAACTTATACCCGCGAATTCCTGAGTGGCGAATAATTCTCGCGTCAGGCAGTTCGCCCAAGTGGTAATCAATTGTGCCGGCGGAATCAACTGTAACTTCATTCTGCATGCCTTCTTTTTCTATCATATGTTTCATAATTCCCTCTGCAGCCGGCGATCTGCATATATTCCCCATGCATACGAACAAAATTTTTTTCATTATACTTGCATCATTATTTTATATAAAGATATTTTTCATATTAAAAAATAATAAATTAACAAGAACTATCCTTAAAAAATCTGCAGCGGATGAAAGCATTATTCTTTTCTGTTTTTATAGCAATCATTTTTTTAGCATCAATTATTTGCCAGACAATTTATCCCAAAAGAGAATTGCGCGGAGCCTGGATTGCGACTGTAGCCAATATTGACTGGCCTTCTTCGAAAAATTCTACTTCCGGGGAAAAGATAAAAGAGCTTGTTGAAATTTTTGAGCGGCTTTCCGGTTCGGGAATAAATGCAGTTTTTTTTCAGATAAGAACCGAATGCGATGCATTGTATGAATCAAATCTGGAACCGTGGTCGTATTGGCTGACCGGGGAGCAGGGGAAAGAGCCTGATCCGTTTTTTGATCCTCTCAAATTTGCAATTGCGGAAGCGCATAAATACGGAATGGAATTTCATGCATGGCTGAATCCTTACAGGGCAGTGAAAAGAGTCGGGGAGTATGTTCAATCTGGTAACCATATTACAATTACTCACCCTGAATGGATTCTCTCTTTCCCCGGAACTGAAGGGAATTATGAAATGCTTGATCCGGGTATACCTGCTGTACGGAATTATATAACCGGTATAGTAACTGATATTGTAAGAAGATATGATATTGACGGGATTCATTTTGACGATTATTTCTATCCTTATGCACCGAAAGTTTCAAACGAAGATTCGGTTACATTTGTTTATTACGGGAAAAAATTTCATGATATTGAAGACTGGAGGAGAGACAATATAAATTTAATGGTTGCCCAGGTTTACGATTCTTTAAATAGTATTAATCCTAAAATAAAATTTGGTATAAGTCCTTTCGGAATAATAGAAAACAAATACGCAGGCACTAGTGGATTCGAATCTTATTCGGTTTTATATGGTGATCCGCTGAACTGGATTAAACATAAAAGCGTTGATTATTTAATCCCGCAGATTTACTGGGAAATAGGGGATCGGCGGGCCGACTTTGCAAAGCTTCTTCCCTGGTGGGCTTCCAT
>DAISZW010000088.1:0-13603 GCA_036824595.1 Ignavibacteriaceae bacterium | reverse complement strand
AGCTGGAAAAGAATGGGGCCTGTTTTATTTCCGAGACCTTTAATGTTGCCTATAAAATCTTTTAAAGTATTTTTCGGGTCATTTAATTTTTTCATATGAGTGATATAACGGTTCCCCTTTACGGAAAAAATAAAATCCTCAGGTACCGAACTCTTCCATTTTTTGAATACTTCTTTTGAAGGAAGCCTGTAAAAGGAATTATTTAACTCAACGGTTTTAAATTTCTTAATGTAAAAATTCAGCCATTCCTTTTGTGGGAGGTCCTCCGGATAAAACCGTCCGCGCCAATGTTTATAATTCCATCCCGAAGTGCCTATATTTATATTCATAAAAAATCCATAATAATTAATTAAACTTCCATCAACATATTTGAACTTAAGGATTTAAATCTCGATAAATATTTAGCAAGGTTGTAATATATCCGTTTTAAATCAATATATATATATTTTCGGCATTTCAAAATATTAAGCTAAAATGAATAGATATAATAAATTATGTTCAAGTCACATACACGGCAGCCGGCCGAAATATCATTGGTAAATTCTTGACACTGAGTGGCAACAGCAGTAATTTTCAAGGAGGCTTTGCACCTTTCTCTGATTTAATAATAAATAAAGTTCAAAAATTCACCCGCTTTTATCGCTGAATAATTTTAAACAAAGTAGTTAACATCAAACATCATAAACAAATCTGGAGCTTTCTATGAAAAAAATTCTCCTATTTATTGTTATTTCTTTTGCATTCTTATCGCTTGAAGGGTATGGACAATTCAGGCTGAAACTCGGACCTACAATAGGGATGAACTTTAACCTGCACACCGGATCCGATATTGAAAGTGGAAACGGTTTTGGGTTTATTATTGGGGGACAATTAGATATGTCCTTCACTCCCACTATCGGCTTAATTACTAATCTGCAGTTTTATGACAATAGAAGCGGATCAACAACTCAAGAAGGTTCTAATCAATATCAAGATAATCAAGGGAATCCTGTTACTTCCACTATTGAAGCTGAAAATTCAGCGAGTATTGCATATTTTATGATTGAACCTTTATTCAAATTAAACTTGCCCGGCAGTGGATTTTATTTTGTGGGAGGTCCAGCTTTCGGATTTAATGTGGAAGGATCATTCGAGAATACTATAACAGAAACTTTACCTCCCCCTTATACCTTCCAGAACGGGCAAAGCTCAACTGAACAAAAAACTAAAGGAACTTACAGAGATTTGTTAGTGCGACTTGCATTAAAGCTAGGCGCTGGTTACGATATTTGGATTGGCAGTGTAATACTGACCCCACAAATTAATTTTGAATATGGAATTGTAAAGGTCCATTCTGATATCGCATGGAGAATACTAACCATACAAGCTCTTGGAACTGTTAAATTTCCGCTCTTATAGTTGAGCAGATATTAATTTTTAACTTATCCTGGAATAAGCCTCATATTTTTAAAAGTGAGGCTTATTTTTTTCTTCTTAAGCAGATAAGTCCATCCAAAAAATTTCCAGTATACGGAATCCTGTATCCAGCTCTCATTCATCTATTCATCCATTCAAAACGATTACTTTTACTTGAACCTGAACTTGTACTTACTTTTTTATCTTTCGAATTATTCAAATCCTTCAACATTAACCATCAAACATCATCCATCAAACATCATCCATCAAACATCATCCTTTTTCAGATTGTTATTAAAATCTCTTTTAATAATATTTAGGATGTATTTACAACAAAATAAAGATATAAATGACGCGTACCTTCTTTATAATTTTCTCCGTTCTGCTTTACTGTAATTCATTTTCCCAGTTAAATGAAAGCGTTATTGATAAAAATGGGATCTTATATGTGTCAAATACTGTAGTTGTAAAGCTAAAGAGTAAACCGGACAAAATCCTTTTGAAATCTTCATTGTTTCCGGGAAAGATAAATTCTGTTTTATCTGATCTGAATGTGCACTCAGCAAAAATGATGTTCCCTTCAACTTTTAATGAGAATTCAGGATTAAATAAAATAGTAGCGATTAATTATGCTGAAAATAAAGATCCTCTGGAAGTTTCCTCAGAACTCATTAAGCTGGATGAAGTGGATTGGGCGGAACCAAAATATATTTATAAAACAGATGCTTTCACTCCGAACGATCCTTTATATTCAACTCAAGTAAATCTTGCTAAGATTAAAGCTGCCGAGGCATGGGAAATATCCAGGGGCGATACAAATATTATAATTGCAATTATCGATTCCGGTGTAGATTGGGATCATCCCGATCTTTCCGCAAATATCTGGATTAACCCGGATGAAATCCCTGCTAACGGAATTGATGACGATAATAACGGATACGCTGATGATTACAGAGGATGGGACTTCGGCGGTCTGAACGGAACTCCGGACAACGATCCTATGGAAGATAGTGCTTACCATGGAACTCACGTAGCCGGTATTGCATCTGCAGTCAGCAATAATTCTTTCGGTATAGCTTCCATCGGATTTAACAGCAAATTGATGGCTGTAAAAGCTGTAAGGGATGATTTACGAGGATCGGATAATTCTCCATTGATTCTTTACGGATATGAAGGAATCCAATACGCAGCGGACAAAGGAGCTAAAATTATTAACTGCAGCTGGGGCGGAGAAGGCAACTCATTGCTCGGACAGGAAGTGATTGATTATGCGATTTCTAAAGGCGCTCTTGTAGTTGCTGCTGCGGGGAACAATAATGTTTCGGCACCTGCTTACCCGGCATCATATAACGGAGTTTTATCTGTGGCGTGGACTGATAATAATGACCGGAAATCTTTTTTCTCTAACTACGGCCCCAACATTGATGTAACTGCACCCGGAAGCTCTGTCTACTCAACCTGGATGAATAATACATATGCCCAGCTTTCAGGAACATCAATGAGTTCTCCTCTTGCAGCAGGATTGGCTGCTTTAGTTGCAGCAAGATTCCCCGGTTACTCACCTTTACAGATTGGAGAGCAAATCAGAGTAACTACCGATGATGTTTCCGATTTAAATCCGTTTTATGAATTTCAGCTTGGTAAAGGGAGAATTAATGCATTCAATGCATTAAATAATTTAAATGCTGTATCGGTTAGAGCTGTAGATGTAACCTTTTCTGATGAAGCACCCGGAGGTAATGGGGATAATATTTTTATGCCCGGTGAAATCATTTCCATAGAAATAAAATTTAAAAATTATTTAAGCACAGCAAGCAATCTTACCATCACCCTTGAGAGCAGAAATCCCGATGCAGTTGTCCGGAATGGTATTTTTAGTGCAGGTTCAATTGCAGCCTCCGATTCATTTAGCAATTCTCCAAAATTTACGGTATCACTTGGAAATATGCTGCCGCTGAACACTCAATTAGATTTCTTTATTAAATATTCAGATGGTGATTATTCAGATTATCAGGCCATTACTACTTTTGCAAACCCCAGTTTTGCCGCACACTCCGGGAATGATATTTCATTGACAATAACCGGCAAAGGTACTCTAGGATTCAACGATTACCCAAGCAATATGCAGGGAACGGGATTCACTTATCTTAACAGTTCCAATCTTTTATTCGAGGGTGCCTTAATGATAGCTTCCTCAGCCGCAAAAGTTCTGGATGCCGCTAGGGGGAGCGGCGAGGCAAGCGGTCAGAATGAAGATTTTGATCCGGTGCAGCCTTTTAGAATTGTCTCTGAAAATAATGATTTAGTACATGGTACCGCTGAATTTAATGACAATGGTGCCGGCGCAGGAAAGCTTGGTATTGATGTCGTTCTGAATTCTTATACATTCACAGATGACTCCAGCAGAAATTACATAATCTTAAAATACAGCATAATTAATAATTCAGCGGACATTATCTCGAATTTATATCCCGGCTTATATTTCGATTGGGATATAGCCGGCGGGGCGGATGATTTAACTGCTTACGATTCCGGGGAGAATTTCGGATATGTTTATAACGGCAGCAACCAGAATTTTCCTTGGGTCGGAACAGGAATAATTTCCAGAACCGGTTATGGTTTCTGGGGAATAAATAATAGCGGAGGCGACGGCGGATTTTCAATATACGACGGTTTTTCCGATGCAGAAAAATTTCAATCACTAGCTAGCGGCATCGGGAAACTCCAGGCAGGTCCCGGGGATGTTTCTTTTGTAGTATCTACCGGACCTTTAAATATCGGGCCCTCCGACACTATAAATGCTGCATTTGCTGTTGCAGCAGGATCTAACCTTAACGAGCTTAGGACTGCAATTTCCAATGCCAGAATTAAATATAGAAACTTTGTTAATGACACTACCGGCGGGGAAATACCTGATAAATTTGTGCTGTACCAGAATTACCCTAATCCATTCAATCCAAATACAACAATCCGATATAATCTCCCTGTTCAAAGTAATGTTTTTTTAAAAGTGTACGATGTCCTCGGAAATGAACTGCGTACGCTGGTGAACCAATTACAGCCGGCCGGCGATTACAGGATTGAATTTAAATCTGAAGGACTGGCAAGCGGAATATATTTTTACAGGATTGAAGCAGGTTCTTTTTCCGAAATAAGAAAGATGGTCATTTTAAAGTAAGCTATTATAGGAAATTTATAATCTGCTCTCTCTTAATCCGCGGTGAGCAGTTCAAGCAGAATCAACTAAGTACTTTTTGACCGCTTCCATATTATTAATTTTAATATCTTACTTATAAATATTTTTAACCATTATGAAAATACTTTTGATTCTCTCGGCTGTAATCCTTTCAAGCGTGTCTTACTCGCAGAATTCCGGCGAATCAAATTTCGATTGGGAATTAAAAGGATTTGGGAATTTTCCAAAGCAAGATATGATAAATTATCCCGGCGATCCTTCTTTTGATGTAATTTATTATAAATTAAACTTAAATGTTGTTTATTCTCCAAATAGTTTGAGCGGCGAAGTAAGGGTTATCGCTCAGGCTAAACGTTCAAACTTAACCCGGATTTTCCTTGATCTTTCCAATAATCTGTATGTTGATTCGGTTAAAGGAGAATCCGGTATTCTGACCTATACTCATTCCGGTTCTAGACTAAATATTAATTTATCCAATACGTTAAGTAACGGGGAGAAATTTATTATTGATGTTTACTATCACGGCACCCCGGTATATACAGGACTTGGCAGTTTTGTTTTTGATCTGCACAGCGGCCAGCCGTCAATCTGGACTTTGAGTGAACCATACGGAGCAAAAGACTGGTGGCCCTGCAAAGATACTCCGGCCGACAAAGCAGACTCTTCCGATGTATGGATTACATGCGATCCGACCTTAATCGGAGTATCAAATGGAATTCTTACGGAAACATTACTTGATAGAAATGGGAAGAAAACATATAAGTGGAAAAGCCGTTATCCTATTGCTCCATATCTGATTTCAATTGCTGTCTCTAATTATGCCGTGTATGAAGATTATTTTAAATATACAAGCGGCGAAGTTCAAGATTCAATGCTCGTTATTCATTATATATATCCGGAAAATCTTGAGGGTCTAAAGCCGCAGCTTGATAAAACTATCCCGATGCTCGAAATATTTTCAGATTTATTCGGACCGTATCCTTTCATAAAAGAGAAGTACGGGCACGCAGAATTCGGCAGGGGCGGAATGGAACACCAGACAATTTCATCAATGGGTGTTTTCACCGAAGCAGTAATTGCCCATGAGCTGGCGCATCAATGGTTCGGGGATAAAATAACCTGCCGCACCTGGGAAAATATCTGGCTTAATGAAGGCTTTGCAACTTTCTGCGAAGGCCTTTATCTGGAAAATACAGAGGGGAAAGATGCATACAATTCGCACATCTTCTCAATAATGGACCGTGCAAAAAGGGCTAAGGGAACCATCTATGTACAGGATTTATCCAACATTTCAGAAATATTCAGCAACACCAGGACTTACTCAAAAGGAGGAGTTGTACTCCATATGCTCAGGGGAGTTTTGGGAGATTCCCTGTTCTTTAAAACATTAAGAACTTACATAAATGACTCCTCGCTAGTCTACAATACGGCTGTAACCGAAGATTTTCAAATGATTGCAGAGAGTGTATCGGACAGCTCTTTAGAATATTTCTTCGAGCAATGGATATACGGCGAAAACTATCCTAAATATTTTATTGATTGGAATTATTCAAGGCAGGGGGGAAACCTCTACCAGGTGAATGTTAAAGTTGAACAGGCAGTAAACACATTCCCAAAATTTTTTACAATGCCTGTTCAGTTAAAAATTTCCACATCGCTTAAAGACACTATAATTCAGCTTTTAAACAACAAGCAGATACAAGAGTATAGTTTTTTAATTGAAGGGGAACCGGTTAATTTAATTTTTGATCAGGATAATCTTATTTTAAAGAATGTATCAATCACCGATCCCGGCGAATTAACTAATCCTCAGTCTTTCCTTCTTGTGCAGAATTACCCCAATCCTTTTAACAATTCTACAAGCATTAAATTCCGGCTGCCGCGCAGAAGTGAAGTAAAACTACGTGTATTTGATATACTCGGAAATGAAGTTGTCCAGCTCGTAAATGAAGAAATGAATGCCGGGGTTCACACAATAAATTACTCCCCCGATTTAGTTTCCAGCGGTGTTTATTTTTACAGGCTTGAAGCGGAGGATTTTACCGATACAAAAAAGTTTATTCTGCTTAAATAAGCCGTCAACTAGTCTAGGCCCGGCCTTTTAAAATTTTTATAATCCGGGAATTCTTTTTCAACTCCATTTAAAAGCTTGCCTGCTTTAACAAGCAAATCGGATATCTCGCCTGTGAATTCCGGAAGAAGACTATATAATGCATTTAAGGAGGTTATCGATCTTTCAATAGAAATCATTGCAACCTTTGCGCTGCCGTTCATGTCGTACTCTTCAAAATTTTTCTGTTCTTCATCATCTTCCCTGGCTGCGCTAAATTTTCCATTCACCGCCCTGCTCACCTTTGCACCGATAAATGCATGGTACCATCCGAAGGTTTCCACATTTTCGTGAAGTCTTTTCCGGTCCGGGTCTTGATTATTTTCATCTGGTTTGCTGTAAAAGTGATATTTATCTTCCAGCATTTTTAAAAGCGCAGAAGCTCCCATGAAATACATTCTCGACATTTCAACTAAAGGATCATTTTCTATTTCCCGTTCTTCGGCTTCCGACTCCTCCCCATTTTTATAAATCTCATCTTCATCATCTAAGAATTCTCCGCCGTCCTCTTCATCATATTCCTGAGAGATGCTATCTAATTCAGCATCAAAAAGATCTTCAGGTTTGGGAAGCTCGCCTTTATTTAAAATTTCATAAGAAGCTATTTTCGATTCCATATTAAATAAATAGCAGTTGGAGGTAAAACTGCATTTCTCGCACCATCTGTCGCAGTAGTTATAGATGCCTTCTATATATTCTTTCTTTTCATTATCCATAACCTAAAAATAAAAATAATTTTCCAGAATTAAATTATTTTTCCTGCAAAGAAATTTTATTTTTTAATCAGTACATGCCGAATATCGGTTGAGCATAAAGATCATTTTAACTTTTCAAATTCAACTTTTATAATTTACTTTAATATATTGGGAAGAGTCATCACAATAATATTTCTGCTGTAAAAATTTTTAATGTTTTTCGAGAAAGAAGATTAATTCATAAGGAGATATTATGAAATACCGTGAACTGGGAAGAACAGGCTGGAAAGTTTCCGAGATCAGCTTTGGTACATGGGCAATCGGCGGCACATGGGGAAATGTAGATGACAGCAATTCGCTGGCTGCCCTTAACCGCGCATTGGATCTCGGCGTAAATTTTTTTGATACGGCAGATGTTTATGGGGATGGAAGAAGCGAACAATTAATCGCAAAGCTTAAGAAGGAACGCAGCGAAAACTTTTATGTTGCTACAAAAGCGGGAAGAAAACTTAATCCTCATACCGCGTCCGGCTATAATAAAAAGAATCTGGCAAGTTTTATCGAAACAAGCATAAAGAATCTTCAGATGGAGACATTAGATCTTCTGCAGCTTCATTGCCCTCCAACTGAGGTTTATTATATGCCGGAAGTATTCGGAATGCTCGATGATCTTGTGAAAGAGGGTAAACTGCGTTTTTACGGTGTAAGCGTTGAGAAAGTTGAAGAAGCATTAAAAGCTATAGAATATCCGAATGTTCAGACTGTCCAGATTATTTTTAATATTTTCCGGCAGCGGCCGGCAGATCTGTTTTTCCGGGAAGCACAGCGCAGACAGACCGGAATTTTGGCTCGTGTCCCCCTCTCATCAGGCATGCTCACAGGTAAGTTCACGCAGAATACTAAATTTGAAAATAACGATCACCGGGCATTCAACCGGGATGGTGCGGCATTTGATAAGGGGGAGACTTTTTCCGGACTGGATTATGAGATGGGTCTGGAAGCAGTTGAAGCCTTAAGAGCTTTGGTGCCGGAGGGCTTCTCCATGACTCAGTTGGCTTTAAAATGGATTTTAATGTTTCCGGCTGTAAGCTGTACAATTCCCGGAGCAAAAAAACCTGAACAAGCGGAAGAAAATATTAAAGCATCCGATTTACCTCCTCTATCGAATTCAACAATGGAAAAAATCCGTAAGATTTATAATCAGTATGCAAAGCCTTATGTGCACCATTACTGGTGAGATAATACTAATTATTACTCATAAACGTATCAAACAATAAATAATAGAGAATTCTTTATGAACAAACCTGATTCAGCAGTAGAATGTTTTACCTGCGGATTTAATTGTGCGCAGGCAGTCCTTTCAACTTATGCTCAGAATTTAGGCATTGACCGGACAACTGCACTCAGAATTTCCGGGCCGTTCGGAGGGGGAATGGGAAGAATGGGTGAAATCTGCGGTGCGGTAACCGGAGCATTTATGACCATCGGCCTTAAATACAGCATGACCAAAGAAGGAGAAGAGGAATTGAGAAACAAAGGCTATGAGCTTGTCAGGAATTTTGCGGAGAAATTTAAAATTAAAAATGGTTCGATTAAATGCAAGGACCTGCTGCAAATGGATATCAGCACTCCCGAAGGCTACAAGCTTGCTGCAGAAAAAAAATTATTTAGGACTGTCTGTCCAGCATTAGTTAAAGATTCTGCATCGATTTTAGAAGAGATCATGGAGCTTTAAACTGGATATATTTTTTCCAAAACTTATTGAAAGAATTCAGAATGAATAAAATTGTCTTGCTTTTTCTCTTATTCCTAATTATCCAAATCCTTTCAATGGAAATACTGTAATTTCATTTTACTGCTCAAACACAACTGAAGGATCACTTAAGATTTATGATATTGTCGGAAGAGAAATCGCTGTCCTGGCAAATGGAAAGTTTGATAAAGGAAACCACCAATTTTATTGGACTCCGGGAAATATTGCAAGCGGCGTATATTTTGCCAGACTAGAAATACCGGAAGCCTTACAGATTCAAAAAATTGTTTATCTCAGATAATTATCACATTTATAAGAATGGAATTAATAATAAGTTATTAAATTAATAATGATTATTTAGTAGGGTGTTCAGTCGTGAGTGTTTTTAAAATGATTTAACACTCTTTATATTTATTTAACTCTACCTTGTTTCCCTCTCCTAACTAAGGAAAGGGGAAAACAGGTGAGGTTATTTCTTATTTTAGCAAAAACTACTTTGATTATCAGATACTCCTTTCATCTTTGAAGGTTATATTCAATGTTTTATGTTATATATAATCCAACTTTTTAATTAGCTGTGAAAATTTTTGATTCAAGTTTTGAAGTGATTTTTCTATTATTTTGATCCATTGAGGTTTCAAAATAAATTCGTCAAATAAAGGACCAAGCAACGGAATAGGTAATGTGTATTTAAGCACATAAGTGAACTTAGTATCCTCACCATTTGTTTCAAAAACCCATTGGGTTTTGAATGGTAATCCTTTAGTAGACTTGCCTATCCAACCTTTATTTGTAACAAAATTGTTGATTTCTGTATCAACCTGCACATTTAATCCCATCATATTTGCTTTATAAGTATAATGCGCTCCGTTACCCTTTTTTATTTCTGTCATTGGTTTGAAATCAGATACACCTTCGAACCAATCGGACCATTTTTCCCAGTCTGAAGCGTAGCTGAATACTTCATCAATATTCTTTTTGATGATAACACTATTTTCAATCCGGGTCGTTTTCATAATTTTCATTTCTAATTATTTCCATAATTTATATATACATATAATGTTCAGGCAACCACCCCTTCACTCTTACTGACTAAAGTTTGCTTGATTAACTTCATCAAACCAGTTTGACGCATTAACTCAGGAAATTCCTTCTCTTGAAAACGAAATTAACCTTATTGGCAGTTATCACTTACCTGCCATCGGCGCACTGAAATTCCAAATATCTACTTGTACCTTCCATGTATCGTCGGCTTGACGTTTCCAAATAACGAGATATTTAGTGGAGTCTGTCATAGCTGCCTGACCTTCTGGCTGAATTGAAACTTTGGTTTTACCGATCTCGTAAGCTATATCACCACTCCCTCCCACTTCGAAAGTTGTAAATACGATATCTTTCATTCCCATCCGTAAGAGTTTCTTATACATTTCCTCAATCGCCTGTTTTCCCTTAACCATTTCTCCGCCAGGCGGAATCATTGTAGCGTCAACAGTATATGCATCAACAATACCAGTGAGATTTCCCTCTCGGATTGCTGTACTGTACTTCGCACTAGCTTCTTCAATGGACTTTTGCACCTGTGCCACATCGAAAGTGCTTTGCTTAGAGCAAGAGATTTGTATAAGTGAAAAAAACAGCACAGACATTACTGCAATTAATTGTTTCATAATTTGCTCCTTAAAAGATTGTGAGACATATTTTATTTTAAACTTCTTTTATAATAATGTAATAATTTAATTCTTTTGCGCAGCATAAGAATTCAAGGTGAAATCTTATTTAAGCCATATCATTTTTTAAGTTTTAACAAAAGAACCTACTTTGAAGTTTTTTAATATTCCTCTAAGTGCTTCTAACCACCGGTGGTTTAACTAAGAAGTAGCCAAAGCCCAATGTAAAGAATAGGTATACAAAAACAATCAACCAACCCAAAGGATTAAGAATACCTGAAATAACTGTAAACAAAGTCATAATAAATGCGATAAGGTCGTAAACAAATAATTCAAGTATAATTGCTCTCCTTGCGCCAGATTCTGCTGCATCTTTAGCAAACCAGCAAATAAGCATATTACCGAAAAGAGAAGAAGCATATTCTCTTGCTGTAAACATTCCTCCCGCATTTAATGTCGCTCCAAATATTAAAAGCAATTTATCCGGTACGGCAAGCAATAGAATACCAAAAGCCAGACAAACTATTGCTTTAATAACCATAAGATTAAGGGAGAGGTTGTTTTTTACTTGACCAGTATCATTTTCTTGGTGTTAACAAAATCTTTTGCAACAAGTTTATAGAAATACACTCCGCTTGGTAATTTTGAACCATCAAACTCAACCTTGTGATAACCTTTATCTTGCTCTTCATTCACTAAGATTGCAACCTCTTCTCCTATTACATTAAGTATAGTGAGTTTTGCATAGCTCTTTTCTTGTAGTACATATCCAATTGTTGTACTTGGATTAAATGGATTGGGAAAATTTTGTTCTAACTGGAATGCTGATGGCAATGAGGCTTCTTCTTCTAAGCCCGTTATTACATTAATTCTAATTGAATCGAACCAGTAAGTCCATCCGTCTACACTTATTTCAGCTTTTAGATTAAAATAACCGGGGAAGATTGAATCATAATAACTCACTGCTATCCAAGAGGAAGCACCCAAACTTACTCCTGGAGCAATTGACGGAATTGATATAGGACCAGCTATTCCGGATACCCAAGGATCATCACATTTCAATTGTATCTTTGCATTTGTAATAGTAAATCCAGTTCCTTCATTTCTAACAAATGGTTTTAAGTTGTAGTAATTAGTGATGCCTTTTACTAGCCGAACGCTATCTAATTTTATTGAACCGGCAGTTGTGAATCTACAAAGATCAGGTGTGTTGAAATATTTGTTTGTTTGGTTATCAATTGTGCTTATACTTAAAGAGTAAAAATTTTCAGTCTGTTGTGGTGAAATGTAATTGCCATAGATTCCATCGCCTGAAAGCGAATCTCCGTGAAGACCATCATCGAAAAGACTTAATGAATCTATCTGTGTGCTGTCTGTACTTATGTAAATAAGATACGGTGTAAACTGATGATTGTAAATGTTTGCAAACACTGTTTGAAATAAAATGGAATCTATATTTTTTCTTGCGTACGATTTATCAATACAAGGTCTGATTGCATAAATATTGCCATATAGAGGTCCTAAATATTTGTATACTGTGGGAGTGCTTTTACTAATTGCCCATCCGCAAGAATCGGAAGTAAATTTAGGAAAACATAGATCAAGTGTAATTTCAATTAGATTCCAACTGTTCCCTCCATCAAGAGTAAATGCAGAACCCTTTTTACCTAATGGTGAAGTAATCAAATATCCTTGTGAGGTGCCAGGTATGTTGCAGATAAAAGCGGGATACATTGATAAAGGAAAATTTAGTTCTGTCCAAGTATTCCCACCATCAGATGTTTTAAACATTTTATAGTCCGTCGTATTATCAAAGAAATGCGATAAGATCAAAATACCGTCTATTTGATTTTTAAAAACTATTGATGTAGGCAATAATTGTAATATCTGGGATGAGAATTGATTCGAAGCTGTCCAGCTATAGCCTCTATCTGTACTCTTGAAAATTCTTATCTGATTATCATTTGCAATGAAAACTGGCATCCATATGGTATTATCAACGACACAAAAAGCATTTTCAATAGGATACTCATTATAAATACTTTGTGGTATGCTTGAATTAGGTACTCTTATCCAATTTTCTCCTCCATTTGTTGTTGTATATATTTCCAAATACCCCTCAATAGGCTCTCCTATTGAAAAACCATTATTGTCATCAAAAAAGTATATGTAATCTATAAAATTAGTATTCCCAAAAGCGGTAATCTGAGTAACCCAAGTCAGTCCCCCATCGGTTGTTTTGACTATTCTCGAAGGATTTAATCCATTATACATTCCATAATAAGCAATATTAGCATTTCGTGGGTGTGTACAAGTTATACGTAAATTATTTGATATGGTATCGTATTGCCAGCTATTACCGCCGTCAGTGGTTCTAAAGTATCCATAAATAGATGCGGATGAGCTATAACATAAGGAACCCCAAAGTACATTTTCATCAACTGCTACTGGCCACCACAGACTTTCTGCACCTGTAAATGTGTGCTTTAACGTCCATTGTGCATTGGCCGTTATGCACAGAAGTAAAATAAAAAACAATAAACGAAGTAAAGTTTTCATAACGACCTCCTAATAAATTAATGATGATTAATTAATAGGGTGTTCAGTCGCGAGTGTTTTCAGAATGATTGAACATTCTTAAATATTTTTTTTAAATGAATACGATGCAACAATCCATATATTTTTTTACTTAAGTAATAGCGCCTTATTCATATTAATAAAATTTTACCACGCTGCTCCTACAGACTTATGAAAATGAACAATCTTCCATTCATTATCTTGTTTCTC
>DAISZW010000248.1:0-3896 GCA_036824595.1 Ignavibacteriaceae bacterium | reverse complement strand
TTATACTTTCACTCCTAAGAATTCTTCTGCAAGCGGAATACCGCCGTATATCGCAGCTTCATCGCCTAATTTCGATTCTACGATTTTTACCCCGCGGGAGGATTCTTTTAAAGCACATTCACTAAACGACTTCTTAATAATCGGGATCATAAAATAATCTATAGCTTCGATTAATCCTCCCCCGAGAACAATCATATCGAAATTCATTAAGTTTGAAACATTCGCGAGCACCATACCTATTGTACGGCATGCCTTCGATAAATTTTTTATTACAACCTTATCATTAGCTTTAACCGCAGAAGCAAGGGCGCCGCTTTTTATTCTCTGTCCCGGCTTAACTATTTTTTTTAGAAAACTTTTTTTCTCCTTCTTAAGGTCTTTTAAAATATTATTAACGATAGCGCTTCTGCTCGCAACCGCTTCGAAGCATCCTTTATGTCCGCAGCCGCAAAGAGGTCCTCCCTCTTCAACGATCATGTGCCCTATTTCTCCCGCAACAAATGTTGATCCCCTGTACAGTTTTTCATCCAAAATCAAAGCACCGCCGATTCCGGTACCGACAAAAACAGCGAGCATATTTTTTGCTTTTTTACCGATCCCGAATCTTTTAATTCCGAGCGCTCCCATGTTAACATCGTTTTCAATTAAAACAGGATATGAAATAATTTCCTGAAGCTTATCTTTTATATAAAAATTTTTTAGTCCGATATTAGGAGCCAGACCAATTCTTCCCGCGTACGGATCGACCGAACCGGGAACGCCCAGACAAACTGCTTTAATTTTTTCCTGTTTTAAGCCTGATTCCTCAACAACAGCATCCACAACCTCTTTCAACGATCTAACGTATTCAGATGTTTTTCCGCCGATTTTAGTAGGTATTTTTGCCCGTGCGATTATACCTTCGCCGGAGTTAAGCAAACATGAAAGAATTTTTGTACCCCCCATATCAACGCTGATAATGTAATCCTTACTCAGATGAGCCTCCGGTTTTTAAATTTATTTGAATTGCGTGCTTTTATTTTATTTAAACTAATTTAGAAAGAAAATGATTCTTTTCAAAAACCAGAAAAGTTTTCATTTTCAAGCCTTAAAAAAAAACAATAAATTGCACATTAATAAACCAATAGTTGTTCAAGAAACGATGAATTGAAAATGATTAATTTAAAGCCTTTAAAAAGGTTTGGTCAAAATTACTTAAAAGATCCGAATATAATTAGAAAAATTCTGGAAGAAATCGATCCGAAACCCGGGGAGCGGATTATTGAAATTGGTCCGGGCCTCGGTGCATTGACCGGGGCGATTTTACAAAATTCATCCGAACTTCTTGCAGTTGAAATTGATAAGAGAGCAGCGGCGCTTTTATCAAAAAAATTTCCCGAATTAAATATTTTAAATGAAGATTTTCTTAGTATTAATCTGAAAAATGTTTATATCAAAAAATTTGAATCATCAAAGGAGAAAACTCAGCTCTTAAGAATCGTAGGAAATATTCCGTACAATATAACCTCCCCTGTTTTGTTCAAGATGATTTTAAATAATGAACTTATCCGGGATTCGGTATTGATGGTTCAATATGAAGTGGCAAAAAGAATAACGGCGAAAGCAGGAACTAAAGATTACGGTATTCTTACCGTTTTACTGAACTTTTTTTCAGATACTAAATTCTGTTTTAAAGTATCTCAGAATGTCTTCTTTCCAAAACCGAATGTATTTTCCGCAGTGATACATCTTTACTTTAAAGAAGTAAAAATGAGCGGGGAGGAAAAACACATTTTCATCAATATTGTTAAAGCTGCTTTCGGCAAAAGAAGAAAAACCATAAAAAACTCGCTAAGTAGTAGTATATTTGCCGATATAGATTTTTCAAATTCCGGAGTTGACTTGTCGCTTAGAGCTGAACAACTCAAGGCTGGGAGCTTTCTTAAACTTGCTGAGGTCGTAAAAAGAAAGGGAGCTAATAACATTTTAAGCGGATCCTTGTATGAGTAAAATTTTATCCGCTCTATGAGTCCGGTAAAATCTTTTATATATAATTTAAAAGCATACGATCTGGTTGTCGTAGTTTTTTATTTCTTTCTTATAATTTTAAATTTAGTTTTCCATCAGCTTATAGATCAGTGGAAATTCTTCATTGCTGTAAATTTCGCAGTAATTCTTTTTGTATTTCTTATCTCCTTTCTTGAGCATAAAAGCAGAAGAAAATTTTATAGAATAGTTCATTACTGGTATACCGCACCTCTTATTCTTTTTACTTTTAAAGAACTTTACTTTTTAATAAAACCGATCAGGCAGAAGGATTTCGATTATCTTTTCATCGAAATCGACAGATGGATCTTCGGCACAGATCCTACAATATTTTTGTGGGAGTATTCCCACCCGGTATTAACCGAAATCCTTCAGATTGTTTACGGCATTTTCTATATTTTACCGATTATTTTAGGCGTAGCGCTGCAGCGGAAAAAAAGATTTTTAGCGATGGATTATGCGGTCTTTTCAGTAATCTACGGTTTTTTCCTTTCGTATATGGGTTATTTCGCACTGCCGGGAATCGGTCCGCGTTTTACATTGCACCAATTTGACTATATAAACAGCGAACTGCCTGGATTATTATTAACAAACTTTCTGCGCGAAATAGTGAACATAGGAGAATCGATTCCGGCCGGAACAGTAAATCCGGCTGAAGCAGTACAGAGGGATATTTTTCCCAGCGGCCACACAATGATCACGCTTATTGTAATGTATCTTTCAATAAAACTAAAAAGCCGCTCCAAGTATTTTCTTATTCCCGTAGGAATTTTATTAATCTTTGCAACAGTTTATCTCCGTTATCATTATGTAATAGACCTGATAGGCGGAGCTTTATTAATGGTTTTCTCGGTGTGGTCGGGTAAATATTTATTTAACTGGTGGCAGAAGAAAAACGGGCTGGAAGAATTTAAATATGAAACAAGCTGAACCCTTATGATTATTATAATTAAAAATTTCAAATAACGGCTAATGTCCTCAAAAAACATTGATAAAAAAAATCAGGTTAGAAGAATATTTGATGCGATTGCGCCGAGGTACGATCTGCTTAACCACCTGCTGAGTTTTGGATTCGATATTTACTGGAGAAAAAAGGCATTAAAGCTGACCCGAATTAATGATGAAAGTATTCTGCTTGATGTGGCATGCGGAACCGGTGACTTTGCTATTGAGGCGAATAAACTAGGAGTAAAAAGAATTTTCGGGTGTGATTTTTCTTTAAATATGCTTAAGCTGTTCCAAAGGAAAAGTAAATGGATACAAAATAATCTTATTCAGATGACGGCGGAAAATATACCGGTTAAAAACAACTGCATAACCAACATTACAGTTGCTTTCGGTGTAAGGAACTTTTACGATATAAGAATGGGATTTAAATCATTCTACAAAGTGCTCAAAAAAAACGGGAAACTTACAATTCTTGAATTCAGCCTGCCCGAAAATTTTTTTTTTAGAGCCGTATACAGGTTTTATTTCAAAAAAATTCTTCCGTTAGCCGGCAGAATAATTTCGGGAAACAAAGAGGCATATTCATACCTCCCCGAATCAGTGGAAGAGTTTGACGAAAAAATCAATCTTCCTAATCTTTTAAAAGAAGCAGGCTTCGAAAAAATTGAAGATTACAAATTAACACTCGGAATAGTTCAAGTGCTGGTTGCCGTCAAATAATCCGGTTCGGCAATTGGTTTTATTACGGCGTTAAATCGTAAAAAATTAAATCCTGGGTAACAACAGTTGTAGAGTCATAGAAATCAATTCCTCCGCCGGATAAGGCATTGAGCACCGTTGCATTTCCGTCCCATCTCGCTGCACCGACATTCGGCAGAAACCAGCAGAAGGCAGTAAGGGTCTGTGACGGCAGAAGAGGAATG
>DAISZW010000087.1:1612-13691 GCA_036824595.1 Ignavibacteriaceae bacterium | reverse complement strand
TCAGACATACTTTCAGCGCTCCTCTTGTCAGCTTAAGCTTTTTCTCTACCGGCTGGTAGCAATCGGTGTTTCCTGAAAACATTATTATATCAGGCACATAGCTTTTCTTCTTTAATTCCGCTTCCAGAAGTTCCGGCGCATCCTGTTTAACCATTATCTTTGTTTCAAAATCCAGTCCCGAAGAAAAGCTTAAATACTCGTGCGAGGGACGCGCATAGCAGTAAATGCATCCGTGCTCGCATCCCCTGTATGGATTGAATGAATTTTCGAATCCAAGATCTTCGCTGTCGTTCTTTGCAATAACACTCTTGGAATCATCTTTAAAATACTGCGTTGGGATTTTTCTCTTCAGCCAGCTTTCTTCTTCAAATCCTTCTAATGCAGCATAAGGATTTGAATCCTCTGCAATATCATCCGGGAAATCTTCAACATGAAGCCGTTCAAACCTGTTCTTCGGATTAAATCCCGCGCCTCTTCCTCTTATCTTTTGTTTAATCATTTGTAGTAATTTTAGTTCGTTGTCATTCTGAGCGAAGCGAAGAATCTCTTCCCTTCATCACTTAAATCCTTTCATTCAGAAATAAGTGCTCTTAAATTTTTGAGATAAAAAAAGTTCGAGATAATCAGCTGAATTTACAAATTAGATTTAAAATATTCTCTTATTTAGAAGGCGTAAATGGTAAAATAATGCTCTGTGCTTTTTGATCATCTGCAGTAATTTTAGTTCGTTGTCATTCTGAGCGAAGCGAAGAATCTCTTCCCTTCATCACTTAAATCCTTTTATTCAAAACTAAGTGCTCTTAAATTCTTGAGATAAAAAAAGTCCGGGATAATCGGCTGAATTTACAAATTAGATTTAAAATATTCTCTTATTTAGAAGACGTAAATGGTAAAATAATGCTCTGTGCTTTAAGTATTAGTTTTTATCTATAAAAAATATTTTGAGAATTTAGAAATTTCTTTACCGGGTGATTATCCGCCGGATTTGTTTTCAGCCATTTCATAATATCGCTTTCTTTATCAATATCAATTAATTCCGGCAGCAGCTTATACGATAAATTTCTTTCTTTTAATTTAATCAAAGTATTCTCCAAGACTTTACCCGTACTCCACTGGATTCCCGTAAAAATATCCTTATTCAATTTGGATAGTCCGATTAAATAATATCCCCCGTCGGAAGACGGCCCGATTACCGCTTCATGATCATCCAGGTATTCAAAAGATTTTTCAATTAATGAAGAAGAAATGTCGGGAATATCTGTTCCAATTAATACCGCTTTTTCGGCATTAAATTTAAGGAGATGTGAAAATGCATTATACATTCTTTCTCCGAGGTTTTCCCCTTCCTGTCTGACTAATTCAAAAGACTCCGGCACCCAGCCCCTAATTTTATTTCTATCTTCTTCTTCCGCATAAAAAATAAGTAGATCAATTCCGGATCGTTTTAACTTAATGCATTCATTGAAAATATATCCGGCGCACATCTTATAAAACTCTGATGCAAAAGCTTCTCCCAGAGTTTCTGCAAGCCTGGTTTTTACTCTCCCTTTCTCAGGATATTTCGTGAATATTATTAATTTTTTACTCATCTATGGAAAAGAAATGCTTAAAGAGAATTTAATCCCTGAATAACTCTGAAAAAATTACTTTTAAGATAATTATCCCTGCCGTTAAGGAACCTTTTAATGTCCCGGTTACTTTCGATTTGCCGATCCGTTTCCTGTAGCTTACAGGGACTTCCGTTATTTTCAAATTCCTCTTTAACGCTTTTATCTGCATCTCAACAGTCCATCCGTACCATTTATCTTTCATATTAAGTGCAAGGAGTTTTTCCGTTTTAATTGCTCTAAACGGACCAAGATCGGTGTATTTATATCTCCAGAAGATATTTATCAGGAAAGCTGCAATAAAATTTCCTATCCTCGATTGAATTAAAAGTGCGCCTCTTTCTCTTTTTCCTAAAACCCTGCTGCCGATTACAAGATCGTAATCTCCTTCGATGATCGGTCTCAATAAAAGTTCAGTCTCTTCAGGATGATCGCTGTGGTCGCCGTCTAAAAAAACTATAATTTCATATCCTTTGGAGACGGCATATTCAATCCCTTTTAAGCAGGAGGCGCCGTATCCTTGAATTTTTTCGTGAAGAACAATTGCCCCGGCCTTGGCTGCTTCCTCTGCAGTTCGATCTGTTGAATTATTATTAACAACTATGATTTCGGAAACAAGATTCTTCGGAATATCTTCAATGACTTTTGCTATCGCTTTTTCTTCATTATAGGCGGGAATGATTACTGCGGCTCTCATTCAACCTTTAAAGCCGGATTCGGAAGATATGGCATTTGTAGCTTTTCAGCTCAACAAATAAGCCGCTCGTCTTTAACTCATAAACCGATCGTATATATTCTATATCGTTCATAAGGTCTTCAAATGTAAGCATGTCTTTGTTTGTAGCAAGTCCTAATCTGATCCTGCACTGGGAAGGTTCATCGGCATAATTAATTATTACTAAAATAATCTCCTCTTTCAAACCCCATAACCACGTGAAAAAATTTTCAAACGATATGTTCCATGTATCTACAGGTATCGGTTCGATCAATGTCCATTTACCTTTTTTAAATATTTCGGTATTTGTAATCGCCAGAAGTTTTTTATAGAAATTTTTTATTTTTTCCGATTCTTTTTCAATAGGTTCTCTGCCGAACTGGCTTGGAGTTCTGATTTTTTTCCCCTCGAACTGCCCGTCGTTGTAGAGTTTCATCCCGGGAATTGTACTAACAGCTGCTGCAGCAGCCAGCGATCTTTGCTTCCCGAATCTTGTTACGGCTCTTGGTTCATCATGATTTTCAATAAACCTTATCGATTTCTGCTGGACTTCCTCATCATTGTGCAGATGATTTCTAATCCCCTGGATATCGTTATTAAATAGGAGATCGGTTAAAGTCTTGTCATAGGTGTAATCAAATCCTAATTTCTGAAGTTGCTGTTCGAGTCCCCAATAAACTTCAGCCAGTAATAAGAAATCCGGTGCTTTCGCCTTAACTGTCTTAATAGCTTCGGGCCAGAATTCTTCTTCCGGCTTTTTTATTTTCCTTTTATTCAGTACTCCCATCCATGTATTGTAAAAAACATTATTTAACGCGAGCATAGCCATATCGCATCTGACGCCGTCGCATAATTCCGTTAAATTTAAAAGAGTATCCGTCAAAAACTTCCTGGCATCCTTTGAAAAGAAATTTACCTGTACTGTATCTGTCCATGCAAGAAAAAAAGGATCTCTGCCGTGGGCAAATACTCTTCCGTTCGCAGAATGCGGCTTGTAAAAGTTATTACTATCTCCCAATAGGCTTTCTGTATCTGCTTCTAAAAAAACTTCCGGGTTTGAATTAATAAACTGTGAAGCTGCACTGAAGTGATTCGGTACGAAGTCCAGAATTAATTTTAATCCGAGGCTGTTTAAATTTTCCTTTAAAGCTTTTAATTCATCTGCAGTTCCGAGGAGCGGATTGATTTCATAACAGTCAACTGCAAAAGCAGATCCTATAATATCTTCTCTTTTCCAGTCCGGCAAAGCTTTTGTATAGGCGGAAATAAGTTCAACAGTAAAACAGGTTTCATCAATAATTTTTTCGCAGGTTTTCCAGATTCCCATCATCCATATTAAATCTATTCCGCTTTCTGCAAATTTTTTGAAATAATCTCTCGGAATATCTGACAGCTTGGCGTTCTGTCCGAATTGTTTTATCCAGACTCTTGTGTTTATTTCATATGTTTTCGGATTTTTAAGCAGCATTAAATAATGTTTCCACTTTGAAAAGAAAAAATACAAACATGAGGGGAGGGAGGCAAACTTTATACTGAATCAAAAGATTCACTTTTTAATTTACTCTTCAGCGGTTCTAAATTAAGGTTAAGTAAAAATTACTTTTCAATATTGAAATGTACTATTGTTTTAGTTAACAATTATTATTCATATTATTTGCTAAAATGCCGTAAGAGCAATTTTGTTATGCTTTTTCTGAGCAGCAAGTAGGTACGGTTATTGCGTTAATCCGGATTGTTTTTTATCCAAAAGGCCCGTCTTATTATGTTTGAGGGTATGTTTTAGTATATAAAAAGAGTTAAATTTTGATCCTCAATAAAAAGAGTTGAATAAACATTAAAGAGGTTTGAATGTTAAAAACAAATCATGCCAAAGAAATTATCGACACGAATTCATTTAAATACCCCGATTTGAATACTAAAGACGGGCTGGAGGACGAACTCGATAAATATACAAGGTCTGCGGTTGAAGATATCCGGTTTTCATTAATTATAAAGCCTGCCATTATCTCATTTATTGCTTTAATAATATCTTTCTTTTTGGATCTCTCCTCGGTTCCTATTCTGGGCGATATTACCGTCGATATTGCAAAACTTCTCTTCCCCGCCTGGCAGCCGGAGCAGACAATTGCCCCATACAGCTTTTGGTGGCTTCCGGTTGTTGTATATGCTTTATTTCTGTTTTTGGCATTCTTAGCGTATAATAAGCTGAAAGTTGAAATAATAAGAACGCCGGCATCCGAAACAATTGACAGAATAACAAATTCCTATACAAGTGTAATCGACAGTATCTCAACTGCGCTTCCTTTGATCGGTGCGGCGATTCTTTTGATAAGCATCAAGTTGGGAGAGGAAGTATTTTTAGGCTTGTCCGTTCCGTTCGAAGTTAAAGCGTTGATTGTTTTGGCGCTAGGTAAATTGTTTGAGCCTGTCCTCGATCAGCTCGGGGTTGAATTTCAAAATGTAGTTAACCATGTAACGGATATAAAGGATAGATATTTTTCCCGCATCCAGATTGAAAATTCAAGGAATATTATTAAGCAGCTTGCAGCTCAGAGTACTGCCGGAAATAAAATTCCTGAAATATCACTTCATGACCTGGAAAATTATAAGAATCTCCTGGAACAGACTGCCCGTTTAAGCCAGGTAATTCAGGAAAATTTTAACTCCGTAAGTGCCATTCTTGAAAAGATGAACAATTCCGCAAATATCAGCGAAGAAAAAATCGAACAGTTAAAAGCATTGGCAAATTCCATTTCACAGGCTTCGAATTCACTGAGCGATGAAAAAACTCTTACCGGGCTGAAACATTTAGAATCCATTGTCCTTGGAAATAAGGTTTGACTATGCTACAGAAAGAAAGAGACAGCAAATTTGTAATATACCAGGTGCTTTACATTTTTGTCATTACTGTCCTTGCTTTAAAAGGTGCGGATCTTGATTTGAGCCGGGTTGTTTCAAAGGAAAATGTTGTCGACAAAAGTGTTAAAGACTCCCTTGTAGTTTTAATCGATTCTCTCTATGCACAGGGATTGAATTTCAATATTGAGATTGAAGATCCGGTGAAAGAAAACATGGAGCTGAAAGAAAAACTTGCTTCAATGAGGCAGCAGTTAAACGTGCTTACTGAGAAGATAAAAGAAATTCCACCGGAGGAAAGAAAAGAACCGGAAATCAAAGAACAGACTTTAATACAGCTCCCAATTTCCACAACACAGACTTTCATCCAGCATACATGGAATGAAGCACGGAATACCGGGAATGTGCCTACTGAAATCTACGATCCTGATGATATGAGTAAGCCGATTGCAGTAATTCCTCCCGGCCAAAATATAAAATTCGATTTGACTGATCAGAAAGAAGTAATTGCCAAATTCGGAAGCCGCCAGGAAAAAATCAAAGTCCTTCCTAATAAACCGCCCGAAGTTAAAATTGAACGTGCTACAACTAAAATGAATGCACAGGATATTTATGTACAGGAGCTGCAGAGAATTACAGTTTATAATGTAAGCATAAAAGATGAAAGGCCCGATCAGTTAAAAGTTTCTTATTCCGGCCCGATTTCGGTAAGCGGGCCTCATAAAGATTATAAAGGGAATCCTGTTTATTATGTCTCGCTTAAGATCGCTTCATCGGCAAACAGATTTGAAGAATGGCTTGACAGGAATGCAACATTGCGCGAACCAGACGGAAGATATAAAGTAAATTTTTTCTTTACGATTGTTGATGAGAAATCGAAGGACAGGATTCAAGTCGGGGATTCTTTCTTTTTCACCGATTTTTCCAAATAATTAAAGTGAAAATAATATGAATTTTAAAATACTATTCACTTTTTCTGCTCTTCTCATCCTTCTGCCTGCCGACAATATTATTTTTGCTCAGGAAGATGATGAACCGATAGTTTATTATCAGATGGAACCTCTCGATGACAGCCTGTTTGTTAAAATTCAGCAGGAAGTCTTTATCGATCCTCCTGATCCCAAAGCTGAAATAATCGTCGATCTGAGAGATCCAAATAATCAAACAGTATCTATTAGGGGAACTCTGTATCCGTTTCTTGCTTTTACACCCGAAACTAGAGCAAGGATAACTACGTTTCCTTTTAAAATTAATCTTGAAGAGGATATAAACTACGGCAGTGTTTTTACTAGAGTTTTTGAAAGAATGAGGGTCGGTAAAGTTTTTGCACCTCCGACACGGATGCAGATTTCATCGGGTCTGCAATATATAAATCCGTTTCTTCAGATTATGGGAGGGGAGAGATTGGGAATACCGTTAAAGGATGATTTAGGATTTTCTTTCGGGATCGGTACTCCTTATTCCGGCATACTTGAAACAAATATGATCGAAGCAAATTTCCATTTGCTTGGAGCTTTCGGAGGCTTTTTTAATTCATTAGACGGACTGACTGATTTAAAGGCAAAGAACAGCCACAATAATTTGTATGTCACTCTCGGATATCAAATTGGATATGTAATACCTTTCGGAAATTTTTTCCAGGTAAGTTTTTCTGATGCATTAGATGAACCTTCGGAATCGCAGATGATAGATTTTACTAAACGCGATACTATGGATTATCATGCAAAAATTGTAACCAATTCATCTTTTAACTGGGAATTCAGATATCCGGTCAGCGTATTCGGTTCTACAAGGGGAAAATTTTATGTCGCCAGGTATTTAAATGAATGGCATATCGGATATACCGGAAGAGAATTATCTCTTGCAGGAAGTACATTCGATTTCCGTTTTGATATTATGCCTCACAGCGATGTAAGACAGCCGCAGTATGTTGTTGAAGCACTAATACAAAAGGTTGCGGCAAATTGGGGATTCAGCGCCTTTGCAATTGGACCTTCATTAGTGATATCCCATAATGACAGAAGAAATTTCGGAATTATTTCAATATTCCTTAATGCAAGACTTAAGGTAGGAACTTCATTGTAACACAAAACATTCCTATTTATACCACAGACAATTTGTCTTTGCAAACTTTATCAGCTATCCGCCCAATCTCTCGGCTGATAATAATCAAGCATTTGTTCATACGCCGATCCCGGCTGGGGCTTATAATTATAGATAAAGTTTACTGAAGGGGGAAGTGAAGCTAAAATTGACTCTATTCTTCCTCCTGTTTTTAGTCCGAATAAAGTTCCCCGGTCATATAAAAGATTAAATTCAACATACCGGCCCCGCCGTATTAACTGGAATTTTTTATCATCTTCTGAGAATTTTTCTCCAAACCTATTTTGAACAATCGGTATATATGATTTCAGGAATGAATCGCCAAGGGATTTAATCAGCTTCAGGTAATTTTCATTCTCACCGTTTAAGTAATCAAAAAATATCCCCCCGATTCCGCGCATTTCATTTCTGTGTTTTATTGTGAAATATTCGTCGCATTGTTTTTTAAAAATAGAATATGATCCGGGGATAACTGAATTACAGCAATTCTTTAATACATTATGAAAATGCCGGAAATCTTCCGGGTATGGATAGTAGGGAGTCAAATCTGTTCCGCCTCCGAACCATGATTTTCCTTCCGAAAGTTCAAAGTACCTGATATTCATGTGCACAGTCGGAATTCTTGGGGAATGGGGGTGAATGATTAAAGATAAACCGCATGCAGCAAAATTCTGTGGTTTGATTTTTAAAGAAAGAGCGGCTTCCTCCGGCAGCATTCCGAAAACACTCGAGATATTAACCGCTCCTTTTTCAAAAACCTTCCCGCTTTCAATTACTCTGGTTGTTCCTCCTCCCCCTTCTTTTCTTTCCCACTTATCCGCCGGAAATGCATTCCCGTCTATTTCTTCCAATCCTTTACAGATGTCTGCCTGAAGGACGGTTATATAATTTTCTATAATCTTGTATCTCTCCGTAACTTTATATTCCATCATATGTTAATCTACGAATAATTATTATATTCCAACCTTAACGGTCAAAATTAATCACTAATTAGTGGAAAGGGAATCTAATGCTTAAAGAAAAAGTTGAGGCCGCATTAAACAACCAGATTAATAAAGAGCTGTATTCTTCATACTTATATTTATCAATGGCGGCCTTTTTTGAATCGCAGAACTTCAGCGGATTTGCAAACTGGATGAAAATTCAGTCTCAGGAAGAATACGGACATGCGATGAAAATCTACAATTATATTCTTGATAGAGATGGAAATGTAAACCTTCAGAAAATTGAAGCGCCTAAAGGGAACTGGAAGTCTCACCTGGAAGCATTTGAGGATGCATTAAAACATGAACAAAAAGTAAGCAAATCTATTTATGATTTAGTTGAGCTTTCATTCAGCGAAAAAGATCATGCAACAAATACATTTCTCCAATGGTTTGTAAATGAACAGGTTGAGGAGGAATCAACTTCTTTAAAGATAAACGAAAGATTAAAATTAACAGGGGATAATAAGGGAGCCTTGTTTATGCTTGACAGAGAATTGGGAATGAGAGCCTCCGGAAAATAGGTATATTCAGGCCGGTTACGGAATAACGAAATTATTTTTCAAATCATTTGTTTTCATGCAGGACGAATGAGTTAATTAATCAATTCTGCATGAGGAACTCACCATTTAAAAATTTATTTAATTTCCAAGTATCCCGGCGGTATCTTCGGGGTGAGTTCATTCTCCGCATTTTTCATTAGGGACAGAACATTAGATCTTTATGGAATTTTGCACCAATATTTCACTTTAAACTATAAAAGCTGGTTTATATATTAAATACGGTTTATTCCTGTTTAAAAACCGTTTTTAAATGAATTTGAAAATAATTGTATTGACCGCATTGTTTTTCTGCGGATTTTTATTGAGTTCGGGATGTGAAAGACCTTCAGAATATGACCAGGAGGATGACGGGCTTCCTCCGGCTGTGCCTGCCGGTTTATATTTATATTTTGCAAGCGACGGGGAAGTATTGTTTGAATGGCGCAGCAATAATGAAGCAGATTTAAAAGGTTATAACGTTTACAAGCTGACCAATGACAGTCAGTATATAAAGATAGCTTTTACACCGGATAATTACTTCCTGGATGATTCATTGGATTATGATTCAACTTACTTCTACCGGATCTCTGCAGTTGATATCTGGGAACGTGAGAGTTCATTGAGCCAGGAAATTAATGCAAAACCTGAAAACAAACACCGTCCTGCTGCTCCGAGATTTGTAACAATTAATGCAAGAAACTGGGAAAGTAATTTATCGGTTTTTTTATCCTGGGAGCCGAATTCAGAAACCGATATCGCAGGTTATAATATATACAGGAATACTTACAGTTTATTTAACCCGGATAGTTCGAGTTTCATAGGATATTCAAATACTGAAAGCTGGAACGATACGTCTGACCTTTCATTATTAACCGACTATTATTACAGGATAAGGGCGGTTGATAAAGGCGGATTAATAGGCAGTGAAAGTTTTGAAGTTTACGACCGGATTCTTAAAATGCCGGAGATTGTTTTTCCAAAAGACAGTGAAGAAATGAATTTCTACGGTGATTTTAAATTTACAGCTGCCGGTGCACCGGCAAGCTATAAAATAATCGTTCAATCCAATATTATTATAGGCACCTTGTGGGAAAAAGAATTCAGTTCAAATCTTATTGATGATACATTAGAAATAAAATTTGATTATCCATATGTCGAACAAAGTAAAGAATATTATTGGAGAATAGCATCATATTCCGGCAGTCCTGAACCGAACAGCATAACAAAATTATATAAATTTAAAATTCGTTAAAGCAAAAAGTTTAAGGGAAGAACGGGAAAATGAGAAAAGCACCCGAATGTTCAATCAGTCGCCTCCCGTTACTTAAACATCATTTCCTGCTGCTGATTATTTTTTTTATTATTCATGCCTGTGTTTCTTCTTTTTCTTCAGCACAGGTTTATACAGATAGTCTTGAATTTATCCGTACGGCTTATCCGTTCAACCTTCTTTCAACAAATCTCGACAAACAATTAAATACGTACAGCTTGAATTCAAAATTATTATATTCGATTTCACCTGAAAAGCTGGATATAAATCTGCAGGAAAATTATTATTCCACTTATGTACGTTCCGCCGAAAAAAGTATCCGGGATGAACAATATCTTACTCTGTCCGGATTTTATAAAATTAATCCTGATTTAGGTTTCGGCCTGAAGGCATACAACAATATATTTTCCGACAACCGTAAAATTGAGCTTAACCAGGCTTCCATGTCATATGCGACAATTTTTACAAAATTCATCCCGTACGATAGAGTTATAGTCTCTCCCTTTTTCGGCTATACAAATAACAGGCAGATAGGGGAGAATGATTACGGATATATTTACGGCGGTGAGGGAGGAATAGACAATCTTGTTATCCTCGATATGAATATCTCCTCCGAATTAAAATTTAGAAGCGAAGACATTACTCCGAGAAAAAATATTATTAAATATTATAATATTCTTCTTAAAAACGAGTTCGATGAAAATGTAACGAACGAAATTAATGCCAGGTTTTCGCAGAACAGAAAAGATTTTTACTACAACGCAGATTCAATCACTTCGAAAGAATTCGATATCGTAAATAATATTCAGAACAGAACAGAATCGAATTATCTTTTACAGGACAGGCTGAACACCGAAGGTTTTTTGGAGATTTTTCATCTTGATATACTGGGTAAATTATTGTGGCGGACGGTAGACAAAGATACACGGTACCGTTCGCTTCAAAACGTATCTCCTCAAATATTCGACACTAAAATTAATGAGATAAGGTTTGAACTCGAATCGAATGCCGGGTTCAGTTTAAATTCTTTTAATGGTCAGCTGAAGCTGATCTATTCAGAGAGGGACGAAAAACATATTACAAAAAATATCGAGGAGATAGCGAACCCGATCTTCTTTGAAGATAGATCACGTATAGAGAGCAATAAAGATAATTATTCCGTAAGAACTGCAGTTTCCCTTACAGGGGGGATTGATCTTTCACGAAGGGATAAAATGTCTTTTAACCTACTTCAGAATAAATTGAAGTATGATACACAGAGTTTAGAAAATTTTGACGATCGGGACGAACTTCTTTCGATAGTCAGATTAAAATATTCCAGGCAGTTTACCCCTTTTTTTGTAGGATTCATTACTGCCGAAGGAACTCTCAATCATATTGTTTACATTTTTTCACAAAAGAGTTCAAACAATAACATTAACAGGATTATCCGGCTTGGGGCCGGAGGGAATTATTCAGGGAAAAACATCAGCATGCTGAACAGCTTCGAGGTGAGCGCGAACTATACGGTTTACGATTTTGAAGATTTAAATCCGAATTCCCGGAGTTATTCATTCCGCCAGTTTACGGCGCTTGATTCAACAAGAATCGTGTTGAGCAGAAAATTGTTCTTCCAGCTGTACGGCTACATAAAATTATCCGAGCAGGGCGATTTTAAATGGAGTTCATTTTCTACAAGGCCGGCACGCTACCTCCAGGAAATTTACGGCGAGCCGAAAATTACGTTTAAATATTACGATTTGTTTTTCTCTTTGGGCATGAGATACTTTTCATTGAATAATTATAATTATAAAGGGAAGGAAAAAATAAAAAACTCCGAGTACTACAGTATTGGTCCGGTTATTGACATTTTTCTTCACATGAACCGTAGACTGTACGTGAAGATTTACGGCTGGTATGAATTCATAACAATCAGCAGAGAATTAAACCGGGAGCAGGCTAACTTATCTTTTGTAATGAACTGGAATTTTTAATACTTATATTAATTAATATTGACAATCAAA
>DAISZW010000087.1:0-1512 GCA_036824595.1 Ignavibacteriaceae bacterium | reverse complement strand
ATTAAATTTTGTTAATTTTAAGTGAAAAAAAGAGCTTCATTTGCCGCAAAATAATTTTTCTTTGGAAATAGAGAGCGACCCGAACAATCTTTTAACAGTAGAAGAGTTTGTTAATTATTTCGCAAGAGAAGTCGGAATAAAAGATGAAAAAATATCCGGGCTGATACTTTCGGTAACTGAAGCAACAACAAATGCAATTATTCACGGCAATAAAAAGAATGTAGATAAAAAAGTAAAAATTATCGTTACGGTGGAAGAAGGGCGTAAGCTTAAGGTTGTTGTAAAGGATGAAGGGAGAGGATTTGATCCCTCAAATATTCCCGATCCGACCAAACCCGAAAACCTGCTTAAGGATTCGGGCCGCGGCCTGTATCTTATCAGGGTTTATATGGATGAGCTGCATTATAGAATTACTCCTGAGGGGACGGAAACAATTCTTATCTTAAATTTTTAGAATATTGAAAAACAGAATTCCTGCCATACTTGCAATAATACGAACATTCCAAAATTGCCGTTCAAAAATCTATCTCTTATCTTTTTTATGCTTTAACACTGAATGAATATATTTTCCAAACTGCCTGTCTCTCCGTCTTTTTTCCGCATAAGATAATTCATGATATAAAGACTCTTTCAGCATTTTTCTATAATTCTGTAAACGTTCCTGTGAGATCGCTCCTCTTTCCAATGCATCCAATATTGCGCAGCCCTCTTCAACCGTATGAGTACAGTCAGTAAATTTACATTGCACTGAAAGTTCGGTTATTTCCTTAAAAGTATCGTCAAAGCCGGATTCAATTGAAATTAATCCGAGTTCACGCATTCCGGGATTATCTATTATCAACGCTCCGTTTTCCAAAATAATCAGCTCGCGTCGGGAAGTTGTATGCTTTCCTCTTCCATCTTTTATCCTGACTTCCTGAGTTTTAAATTTTTCTTCCTTAACAAGATTATTAATTAAAGTAGTTTTACCGACACCCGATGAACCAATCAGGCAAAATGTCTTTTCCGGAGTAAAAACGTTTCTTAACATTTCCAGGTCTGAATCACTGTTATTGCTGAAAGGAATCACTTCAATATCAGGCATTATTTCATGAATACCGGCCCTCATTTTTTCTAAATCGGCAGGTGCTGCAAGATCGCTTTTGCTCAGCAGTACAACCGGGCGGATATTGCTTTCATTAATCATAACCATATACCTATCGAGTCTCCTTAAGTTATAATTTAAATCCGCCGACTGCATAATCATTGCGGTATCGATATTTGCGGCAATGATCTGGTAATCTATTCTTTTGCCTGCTGATTTTCTTTTTAATAAAGATTTCCTCGGCATAATTCCGTGGATGACTGCCAGTGATTCCTCATTAAATAATTGTATAAAAACCCAATCACCGACTGCAGGATAATCAAGCGGAGTATCCGCATTGAATAGAAATTTTCCTGTCAGTTCAGAAAAAATTTCATTTCTTCCGTTGGAAATAATATAACTGTTTTTATTTACGGCGATTACTCTGC
>DAISZW010000247.1:0-3932 GCA_036824595.1 Ignavibacteriaceae bacterium | reverse complement strand
CTGAAATACCGGAACTTATTAATTGATCAAATGACCCGAATCCTGAAGTAGTGAATGTTATTGAACTTAATATGTTATAATATACTTCACCCAGCTTCAATACATTCTTATTTTTAGCTTGTTCATCATTAGTAATATCCGATCTTTTCATTCCAGCCAGGTACAATTCATACCTGCTGTTGTTTTTATAAACCTCTATACCGTTCATATTGATATCCAGGATGTCGTCTTTTTTAAAGACATTTAATACCTGGTTTTCCGATAGATGATTTTGCCATGTTTCTTCATCTGGGAATAATGTGCTGCTTTCAGCTGACAGCCATTTTAAATTTGTATCCGGTACAGGAGTAAATATTCCATCAATGTCTTTTATATAAACCTTTATTTTATGTTCTGCAAAATTATTATTGCCGAAAAGGGTTTTAATATATCCTCTCTTAAAACGGATCTGGATTGGGTCTTTGACAAAGACATAATACTCCCGGTTTAATGGTAATGACCATTTGATATAAGGATTTAAATTTTGAGGAGGAGATTCTGTTTGAAAATAAGAATAGCTTGTCCAAAGAGTGTTCAGTTCATTCAGGCTCTGCTGATATAAACCGATAATAATATTTTTCACAGGAGTATCTTCAATATTAGAGGGAATTACTTCTCCATCTGATTTAGTCTGAACCTCAATTTCATAATAACATCCCGGCTTGAAAATATTATTATCCCTGAAAGGATCGCCTGAGGAAGATTGGAGAAACGGCGGGAATATTTTTTTTTTGTTGGACTCACAAACTTTTCGGTTTATTTCAAAATCAGCTTTGGCTCTTTCAGTTGTATAGCATATAGATTCTATCTGGATACCTTCCTTGTTTTCCGAATCAATAAGCAGGCAATCAAAAGAATTATTGTTTGCGGTTACTTTAATTTTGCTGCTGCTGCGTTCGGTATTGTTTCTTACAGGAATTGAGCAGGTTATATCCTTTATCTTCCCGTTTTTTGACGACTCTTCAATGATCCTGACTAATTCCTTCCGTTTAGGAGTAGAAAAAGTTGTGATGTCAAGTTTATCTATATTATTACAAAAAGTAATTTCAACATAGATTACACTTTCAGGGAAGGATACTTTCAAATCATTAAAGTACTGAAGACAAGATTTTTCTATAACAATCTCATTGCTGCTTTCAAAAATAAGATCAGACCATTCAATAGAATTTCTCTTTATAGGTTTACCTGAATACTTGAAATTTACACAAAGCGGTAATGTTTCTTTTTGGGTACATATCATAAGATCAGGATAGTCCTCGAGCATTTGTTCGGATAAATGAATTTGATCCGGTTCAAGCTGCATCATCAGATTGCCTGTCATTCCTGAATAATGCATTGTATTGCTGAGAGGATTTGTAGTCATTAATTGCAGTCTTCTGGATGAAGGAGTCGTTAACAGCAAGATACAATGATTTATAAACCCTCTCCTTTTAGGAGAAGGGTAGGGATGAGGTCTGGAGTAAAATAAAAATATGAAAAATATGAAAAAGAGATTTTCGATTTAGAAATTATTTTGGTCAGTATTATACTATTAGTGAAGTTAAAAAAAATAAATTAAAAACATATAAATATATATAATAAACAAACATTAATGCTTCCACAACTTTGCTCCTCAATCTTTCCTATTCATTGTTCAAATTGTATCTTTAAATTAAAGCGTAAATGATTTATATTTCTTCAAGAGTTTACGGGAGATGGGGTGATTAGGGAAATTACTATTCACAACTAACCTCTCTGATAATGATCAGCCGTAAGTAATTTATATTAATATGTGGGGCTGCTATGAAAAGAATAATTTATTTCTCCTTCCTTTTTGTAATTCCGATAAGTATTTATTCCCAGGTTAAAGTAAGCGATGAAGCATTGGGGACTAGAAAGTACGATGACTTCCGGGAAGCAAAGTTCTGCGGACCGGCATGCCACAATGATATTTACAGGCAGTGGACGCAGGCAATGATGTCCCAGGCTTATACACACAAATGGGATGAAGTGGAATATTTTAAGTTAGCCGTTCCGCATGCGGAGAAAGATCCGGTGGTTGCGGGAGTAAAAGCAGGATGCAACGGCTGTCATACACCAATCGCTTTTTTGGCCGGTGATGTTCCTCCGCCAAAACCATCTGAAATGTCTAAAGCTAATGAATCGGTTAACTGCGATGTCTGCCATACAATTACCGGATTTTCCGGTGACGTACCTTTTAATTTCAATTATATCTCGGAGCCGGGAGATATAAAACTCGGACCGCGCGAAGGAAATAATTCTCCCGAGCATAGTATGAAAAAATCCGATTTTCTTGGTACTGCCGAGTTCTGCGGTACCTGTCATAATGAAAAAGATCCTTACGGAATCTGGGTTAAGTCTACTCATCTCGAATGGAAAGAAGGCCCTTATTCTAAACAGAATGTTAAATGCCACGACTGTCATATGACATATGCGCCCGGATTTTCTGCAGCAATGGGGAAAGAATATCCTGATGTCAGGCAGCATCTATTCCATGGTGCCCATGATCCGGGAAAAGTGAAAGGCACGATCGAACTGCGTATTCATCCCGATATTGAAGAAGCAGAACCGGGAGAACAAATTAAATTTACTGTCGCTTTGTTTAATCAGAAAACCGGGCATAAATTTCCATCAGGCTCAGTGGAAGATAGAATCGTGTGGATGCATGTGGAAGCCGTGGATGCAAAAGGGAATGTTTATCATATCCCAGTCGATAAAAAAGGATTTGAGGGAGAAGAATATACAATCGGAAGAGATGAGCTGGCTTACCAGGATATGGGAATTGCTCTTAACGATCCAAATTTTAAAGGCGTCCAGAGAGATGGAATTCCTTCAGGGGATAGAATTTTCAGGATGCCTTATTTTGATCCCCAGGGCAGAATGACAATTCAGCAGTGGAATACAAAATCACTTGGAGTAGATTATAGAATAGGTCCGAGGGAAACAAAGCTTGAAACATGCAGTTTTGATATTCCGTTTGAAGCTGCGCCCGGACAAATGAAAGTGACTGCCGTGATGAATTATCAAAAGCTGGTCGGGCCCGTAGCCGAATTTTTAGGAGTTCCGGAGGAAGCAGAAATAATTAAAGTGAATGATCATTCTACTTTCGTTACAATTTTGCCTTAAAAATGTTAGATAAATTTTCGGGGTAACGCAATGAAAAACAAAATGCTATTATATTTCGCTGCACTTTTTGTATCATTAATACTTACGGAAAATGTTTTGGGAATTCCTGCATTCGGCAGGAAATACAATATGACATGCAAGACGTGTCATTCACCTTTTCCAAGTTTAAAACCTTACGGCGACGAATTTGCAGGGAACGGATTTGTTTTAAAAGATAAAGATGCCCCAAGGTACTATGTTGAAACAGGCGATGATGAACTTTCATTAATTAGAGATATTCCGATAGCCCTCCGGCTTGAAGGTTATGTAACTTACAACAATAATAATTCAGACCAATCCGATTTTTCCGTGCCTTATATTATTAAGCTATTATCAGGCGGTTCAATAACTACCGATATAAGCTATTACTTCTACTTTTTCTTTTCCGAAAGAGGAGAAGTTGCCGGACTTGAAGATGCATTTTTAATGTTTAACGATTTATTCGGAAGTGAATTGGATTTTTATATCGGTCAGTTCCAGGTTTCCGATCCTTTATTTAAAAGGGAATTGAGACTTATGCTTGAAGATTACCAGATTTACAGAACAACCGTAGGATATTCAAATATTAATCTTGCTTACGACCGGGGAATAATGCTCACGTATGGTTTTGAATCCGGTACCGACATTATTGTTGAAGTCTTAAACGGCAATGGATTAACCGCCGCAAATTCTTTCAGGACATTTGACAATGATAACTACAAAAATCTTTTTGGAAGAATTTCGCAGGA
>DAISZW010000246.1:0-3951 GCA_036824595.1 Ignavibacteriaceae bacterium | reverse complement strand
GCAAAATCATCTTCTTTATATCTGAATAATTCCCCGCTGTTAATTTATAGAAATAGATGCCGCTGCTTAAATTTGCTGCATTAAATTGAAGGTTATACGCACCTGGCTCCTTTTCTTCATTTATTAAAACATCAATCTCATTTCCCAGAATATCATAGATTTTTAGAGAAACAAATCCGAAATCCGAAATCCGAAATCCGAAATTAGTAACCGGATTAAACGGGTTGGGATAATTCTGCTCTAATTTAAATTCCGGAATAACAGTGCTTTCTTCCCCAACACCCGTTGGATCCAGTTGATAGACCCTTATATAATCAATTTCGAGATACTGCGGAAAAGTTGTGGAAGAATCCGGATATCCAGGCCAGTTACCTCCAACAGCAAGATTCAATATTATAAAAAATTCCTGGTGGAATTCGCTTAAACCGGAGGGAGTTATACTTATCGTCGTATAAAGGGTATTATCAGTATACCATTTAATTAAATTTTGATCCCACTCAATTCTAAAGACATGGAAATCATCCGCAAATATACCGGAGGAGAGAGAATAATCTCCGCCGTACTGCGCATGCTGGCCGCTGTTATCCCAATGAGCCGTACCATGAACTGTATTTTCCCTGCTCTGGCCGCCGATCATTTCCATTATATCTATCTCACCGCATGCGGGCCATCCGGCATAGATTATATTTTCTCCAAGCATCCAGAATGCCGGCCAGATTCCCTGACCATACGGTAACTTTATCCTTGCTTCAATTTTTCCGTATTGCCAGAATCTTTTTCCCTGAGTTTTCAACCTTGCTGATGTATACGATCTTCCGCCGTAACTTTCCTGCACAGCTTTTATAATCAGCTTCCCGTCTTCAATGTAGGAATTTACATTCCGGTTCGTATAATATTCCAATTCATTATTACCCCAGCCGTTTCCACCGGTTTCATGAGTCCAGGAACTTAAATCAATTGAAGTGCTGTCAAATTCATCCGACCAGACAAGCTGCCAGTTTTGGGAGAAAATTGTTATAGTTGAAAAAAAAAGTAGTAAGGAAAAGTTAAGTAATTTCATATTAATCAATTAAAATTTTTAGGATTTTTTATAAACTCGCACCCAGTCAATTATCACCGAACAGGGAAAAATGGATTCCGGAACTATTGCTCCTCCGTACGTCCTGTTATCATCGCCTCCGACTCCTGCACTCAGAATGATATAAAAATTATTTTCAAATGGTTTCCATTCATTAAAATGGTTTGAATATTCGGAAACATGAACTCTTTTTCCGCTGATTATCCGGTTACCTGCTTCGTCCTGACCGTCAGTAATGCCGTAGTCAAAAGCAGATCCATCATTGAAATAATGAACATGATAAACAATGCCATCTATATAAAATTCAATTCTGTCTGAAAACCATTCTATTCCGTAAATGTGGAATCCGGAGCTTCCGGCATTTTCATCCCCGGTTACAGGCGGATAACCGCCGTACTGCGGATTACTTGCCGGAACTTCCTTCAGACCGTAATTATAATAACCGCCCTGATGTCCGTGATTCCCTTCCCTCCATTGGTTATTTTCCCACCGCCATGCATAATGCACACTGCCTAAATTATGGTACGGTATTGAACCGACATATTCCATTATATCTATCTCACCGCCCTGCGGCCACATTATATAATTATATCCGGCAGGAATATCGCCGGGCATCATCCAGAATGCAAAACCCTGTCCCTTAAATAAAACATCTCTCGCCCGGATTCTTGCTTCAATTCTATGCCCTATTCCCCATTTACCTTTACCGGATGAATTAATTCTTCCGCTTGTGTAGCCGCGTCCGCCGTAATTTTCCTTCCGCGTTGTTATTACCAGGCATCCACCCACTGCCTCATCAATACCTTGCTGAATGTTTACATTTTCAGTCCGGTTCGTTGCACAATCGATTTGTCCTGTTCCAAAATCTCCGTTTACTCCTGTACCGGTTTCATAATTCCATTTTGAAAGGTCCAGAGATGTTCCGGAAAATTCATCATTCCAAATCAAAGTATATCCTGGATAAACTTCGTTTTCATCTTTGTTTTCCGGTTCATCCGTGTGTTCAGAACAAGAAACTAAAAAAGATGATAACAACGGCAAGATTAAAAATTTAGCTTTTAGAATTTTTTTTAAATCAATATTCGATTTCATTTTAAAAGAATCATTTTCCTGGATTTAATAAGTTTGCCCCTGCTGAGTTTATAAACATAAACTCCGGCTGAGAGATTTAATGCATTGAACTCAACATTATATTCTCCGGGTGCTTGCTTTTCATTAACAAGCATTGCCACCTCGTTTCCAAGAATATCGTATACCTTCAGGCTAACTAATCCCCCCGTTTCCTCCTTCTGATAAAGGGGGGACGAATGGGGGTTCGATGGAATTCTATACTTGATTTTAGTAGCGGGGTTAAAAGGATTCGGATAATTTTGCATTAAAGTAAATGAATTTAGATTTACCGGCTCGTCGTAAATCAGTCCGCTCGCTTTATCTTCAATTACAATTCCATTTATTAATGGATTATCAGCTTCAGACCCAAAGTGAATCTCTAAGATTCCATCATTTACAGAGACATCTGGAATTGTTGTCTCATAAGCTGTACGATATCCATGGGCGCAAATATCAAGGTTGTCTATCACTTTATTATTTTCAATAAATACATCAAACACCCTTTTATCCGTCTGGTCAAAATATTTTTCTGCAAACATCAGCTTTACGTTATAGATTCCTGCAGGGACCCGTACATTGTATTTTACAAGTCTGTACCTGTCGGTTAAATAGACAGAATCTTCTTCAGTACCGGATATCGGCACGTCCCATTCGGAAGTTGAACCATCGAGATAACCATATTCAGTGCTACTGCTCCATTCCTGATCAGGGAGATATCCTGAAGCTGCAGATCCGCCGGCATTTATTTTTATTGGAAAAGATAAGGGCTGCGCTTTAATTATTGTTACTGCTTTTAGTGAAACAGTGTTGTACGGATCAGCTTTATCTTTAACATTCAGCACAATCAAATTATATGAATTAGCCGGATCAAAGCCGGCAACAGTAAGCTCAACGCTTTTTATATCCGGCAGAAGAACTGCACTATCAACAGCAACTCCGGAGATTAAATAATTTGCAGTACTTTCAGATGATGCTTGATCAAGTTCCTCGGAAAATGTAACTAAAATTTTGTCGTAGTCATTATTTGCTCTTGCCCAAAGTAATTCAGGCTTCGTAACATCTGTATAACCGGTATTCATTGAATCAGTTAAGCACAAGATCAGCATACCCTCCTGAATAACGGCATTCTCATGAATAAAATCGCAGTTATTTCCATTCCAGGTATGAGTCGCTTTCTCCCATCGCGCCTGATCCCATGAATCAAAATTATCTGTCCATACATGAGTAAAATTATTGCCGGATCCGTAATTTCCTGAGTCCGGAGTATAAGAGTAATAACTTACCCAATCATAATATGCAAAAGCCGGAAGAGCATCGGGATTAAAATCTCCGCACCAATTGTCATATGCAGGATTCCAGATATTCATCATTATTTTCTGCTGGCGTGTTAAAGTCAGAATATGATCCCCTGTCTGCCGGTGTACTTCTTCATTATCGATAAACCAGGCTATATATTCAGGGGTCCATTCGAAGGCGTAAGTATGAAAGTCTGAATGAGGATTAAAATTAACATACTGGTGACGGACATGATCCATTTGTCCCGGAGTGATTGCATTGAACTGGACATCATTCTCATATCTTCCAAGAATTTCAATATCAATTTCATTCCATTTGGAAGATTCCCAGGGATCAGAAGGTGTACCGTCGAAATAAGTAAAAAAGGAAGCAAGCATCCCCTCCCTGTTTGCGGATTTGTAGCTTACTTCAAATCTTCCGTAAGTGTAAGCAACTTTTGTTCTGTATTCAGCGCCTTTAAACTCCTT
>DAISZW010000245.1:1946-3962 GCA_036824595.1 Ignavibacteriaceae bacterium | reverse complement strand
AGTATGATGAGATTTTTACGAGCGTTGAATAGAAAAATTTTTATCTTTTGTTGCCCTAGGGGTTTCTATTTTTCCGGCTTAAATTCTCTTTAAGCTGTCTTTTATATCGGGGGAAATCTGCAGCGACAATTTTACCCTTCTTAAAATTGATTAACAGAACAGCTATTGTTAAATTAAGTTTTGATTTTTATCCAAATTTTTTAATTCTCTAAATTACAGGGTTTAATGAAGCTGGTTGATCTTATTTCAAAAGAAAATGTGATAGCTAATTTAAAGGGAGCTACAAAAGAGGAAGTCATAAATGAACTTGTAGACCTTTTTAAAACTGATCCGAGGGTTAATGATATTGAAAAGGTAAGAGATTGTGTTTTAGAGAGGGAAAAGATAATGTCAACCGGTGTCGGAAAAGGTTTTGCAATTCCCCATGGAAAAACCAGTTCGGTAAATGAGATTTTAGCAGCCTTTGGTAAAACGAATAATCCCATTGAATATGAAGCCCTCGATAATCAGCCTGTTAATCTGATATTCCTTCTGGTCGGAAAGGATAATCTGGTGAGTACTCATATAAAGCTCTTAAGCCGCATATCGAGAATGATGAATAAAGATGAATTCCGCCAAAACTTATTAAATGCGCAGTCAGAAGAGGAGATTATTGGAATATTCAGGAAAGAAGAATCAAATTACTTTGATGTTTAAATTTATAAATTTTCTAAAATACAATTCATATTTTTCTTTTTTAAATCCCCAAAGAATCATCCCTTCTTAGCATGATTAAAGCAGTAACAGGAACAAAAGATATTCTTCCGGCTGATATTCCGAAGTGGAAATATCTCGAAGGAATAATCCATTCTGTTTTCGGTAGATTCAACTACAAAGAAATAAGAACTCCGGTTTTTGAAGAAACCATTTTATTTTCCCGCGGAATCGGTGAAGAAACCGATATCGTTGGGAAAGAAATGTATACATTCCTTGATAAAAGCAAAACAAGCTTAACTTTAAAGCCGGAAATGACTGCATCGGTTGTGCGCGCTTTTATTGAACATTCGCTGGCTGCCAAACAGCCTCTGATAAAACTTTTTTATATTTCACCAATGTTCAGGCAGGAGAGACCGCAGGCAGGCCGTTTAAGAGAATTCCATCAATTTGGTGCGGAAGCGCTGGGCAGCACTTCACCTTTACTTGATGCGGAAATGATCCAGATGTCTTACGATATCCTTAAAGAACTAGGCTTAAAAGATTTAAATGTAAAAATAAATTCTCTTGGAGTGCCTGTTTCAAGAGAGAAATATAAAAAAATTCTTTATGAATATATCGAAGATAAAAAAGCAAAGCTCTCGGAAGAAAGCAGAAAAAGAATAGAGAAAAATATTCTGAGAATATTTGACAGCAAAGATGAGAACGATAATGAAATTCTTAAAGAAGCACCTATGCTTCTAGAATATATTGATGAAGAAAGTAAAGCCGATTTTGGCGAAGTAAAAAAGCTGCTCGACGGAATCGGAATTAAATTCGAAATCGATCCAAGATTAGTAAGAGGATTGGATTATTATTCTAAAACTACTTTCGAAATTACAAGCGGTAAAGTGGGTGCGCAAAATGCTTTGTGCGGCGGCGGCCGGTACGATCTTTTAGCCAAGCAGTTAGGAGGTAAACCTGCTCCCGGAGTCGGATTTGCAGCAGGAATGGAAAGGATTCTGCTTGCATGTGAATCCGAAAAGTTACTCCATCTCCCCGATGACAAGATTGACTTATATTTAATAAAACTTGATAAAGAGCTTACCCCGAAGATTTTTAAGATTGCATCTTTTCTCAGAAGAAAAAGCCTCCGGGTAGACTTTGATTATCTTGATAGAAGCGTGAAAGCTCAAATGCGTGAAGCAAATAGAGCTAACGCAAAAAATGTTCTTATTATAGGCGGAGAGGAATATAAATCCGGGCACTACACATTGAAAAATATGAGCAGCGGTGAACAAAAGCTGCTTCCGATTAATCAGCTCGATTCAATTTTTATAATTT
>DAISZW010000245.1:0-1846 GCA_036824595.1 Ignavibacteriaceae bacterium | reverse complement strand
TTTATAATTTGAAACCAATTTTTAATTGAGTAATTTTTATTTAAAGGTTAATAATGTACCCCGAACTTTTTAAAATCGGTCCCCTTACGGTTTACAGCTTCGGTTTAATGCTTGGCATTTCCTTTATTGTTGCCAGTTATATTCTTACAAAGGAATTTGAAAGAAGAAAATTAGGCTCCAATTTAGCGACAGAAATTACTCTCCTGGCAATAATATTCGGAATCATCGGGAGCAAACTTTTTTCAATTTTTGAAAACTGGGAAGAATTTGTAAATGATCCGGCAGGTGTTGCATTTAATCCGGGCGGATTAACATTTTACGGCGGTTTAATTTTATCTATAATAGTAATCTGGATATATGTAAAAAGAAAGCAAATCCCTTTCCTGGTAATTGCGGATTTAACTGCCCCTTCTCTTGCGCTTGCTTATGGAATCGGCAGAATAGGCTGTCATCTGGCAGGCGACGGTGATTACGGGATTCCGACAGATCTTCCCTGGGGAACCGATTATTCGAACGGTACTGTTCCCCCTTCAGTCATGTTTAGAGGAAGTGAAATAGCTAAACGGTATCCTGGCGGCGTTGTACCTGATGATACGCCGCTTCACCCAACTCCAGTGTATGAGTTTCTTATAATGCTTTTAATATTCTTTATCTTATGGAAACTGAGGAAAAGAGAATGGCCGGACGGAAAGCTGTTTATGGTTTATCTCGTGCTTGCCGGTATCGAACGTTTTTCAATTGAATTCATCAGGTTAAATCCAAGAATTTTATTCGGACTTTCCGAAGCTCAATTAATTTCTGCTGCAATGATAATCGTTGGTATTCTTGGAATTATCTATTACAACCGCAAAAAAGATTTTACAAAATTTGTTCCGCAGCCAATTGAAACAAATCATAAATCGAAAACCAAAACTCATAAAAATTCAAGTTGATCTCTCTGAGAATTACTTTTTATGAAGCATCGGTTCGATAACAAAATCTATGAGCATAATAATCGGCCGTAAACCTGTTCTTGAAGCAATTAATTCGGGGGAGGAGATTGAACAGGTTTTTATTTTATACGGGCAAAGGGGAGGAATAATTGATGTTATCCGGATTGCATCAAAAAAAAGAGGGATTAAATGCAGCGAAGTAAAGGAAGAAAGGTTTAAAGGCATAACTCAAAATCCCAATGCCCAGGGAGTAGCCGCAAAAAAATCCGCTCAAAAATATTTTACAATCCAGGAAATTATCACCTCGTCGAAAAAATCTGTTTATCCATTAATTTTAGTTTTGGATTCAATACAGGATCCGCATAATCTCGGAGCAATTTTACGAACAGCAGAATGCGCAGGTGTTGATGGAGTTGTAATTACAAAACATCACAGTGCACCTGTTAATGAAACTGTTGCTAAGACATCTGCCGGTGCAGCTGAAATTTTAAAAATTGCCCCCGTTAATAATCTTTCACAGGCTTTAAAAGAACTGAAGGAAAACGGTTTCTGGATAGCAGGCACTTCACTCGAAAATTCCAAAAATTATCTTGAAACTGATTATAAAATTCCGCTTGCTTTAATCTTAGGAAATGAAGAAAAAGGGATCAGAAGATTGACTGCGGAAAGCTGCGACTTTCTTATAAAAATTCCGTTGAAAGGGAAAATTCAGTCGTTAAATGTTTCGGTTGCGGCCGGAGTTATATTATTCGAAATTCTGCGGAAAAGAAGCTTTTAAAAAAATTTTCATTGTTATTTATTAAGCAAAGCTTTATAATAAGCTGGTAAAATATTTTTATGGGGATTTCATGAAAACTGTGGGGATATTGTATTTAATATCAGGCACTTCTTTATCTTTTTCTCAGCAAAACAAC
>DAISZW010000086.1:0-13946 GCA_036824595.1 Ignavibacteriaceae bacterium | reverse complement strand
AGCTGCATTATAATCTGATTTCTAAAAAAATTAAAAGGTGTTTCAAGCTTGCCATAATTGTGCGGTTCTTCCTGTAGGTTGTAAAATATTTTTTTTAAATCTTCTGCGGGATGGTCAGTATCAATATCAGCCTTTATTGAAAAACCAAAACTGCCAATTTTTTTCTGCTGGTAACTAAACGGCAATGGATCAGTCCCTCTTAAAATTTTTAAACCTTTTTTGTGCGCAAAAATAAATAATTTGGGAGTAAAACCAAAATTAGGTCTCCCGCTGTTGTCTCCAAGAAAATATTTAAATTTATTTCCTTCCTCTATGAACTGCTTAATTACCTTCCCTCTTTTCCCCATCCATTTGCCGACCCCCCACGGCAAAACCGGAACAGCACCATCTTTATGAATCTGCTGAATTATATCGGTCAGGTTTAACCTGTCTTCAAACTTTTTTGTGGTCCCTATTGCAAGAACTTCCAAATTTTCTTTTGAAATTATCTGCCGCCCCGCAATAATTATTAATTTGTACTCTTCATTTTTTTCTGCTATAAGGGAATTTCTTTCTTCCGTCGGCAGAATTTTCCATTCTGCATTTTTGATATTTCCTTTACCAGCTTCAGCAGGTATTTGCTCCTTTAAATAATTAAAATAATCTGCATTGTAAGATTCGGTTAAACACAAAATTCCGGTGAAATTTTCAGTACTAAAATATTTTTGTGCAGCATTTTGAAAATTTAAAAAAGCCGAGTCGTAAAACTTATCTAAACTAAAGAGACTATGAATATGGACGTGGGTATCTACCAGCAGGAAATCATCGGAATCTTTTCTTACCATCTTTAGAAATTAACTCTATTTAAAGCTTCGCCTGGTGACCTACGGCAGTCAAAATTTTTTGGGGAATTACTGATACTAAACATCAGGCTTACTGCTGAAATTTTTATGAATACTAAATTTACCTAGTATGCGGATTATGTTCCTTGAAAAGCCAAACCGGAAAAACTAAAAGAATAACAATGACTGTGGCAATACCCATTATAACTGCAACTATTGGAAAGATCAAAAACTCTTTTAATATAGTTTTCAAATTAAGCTTAGGTTTAGAAATGCTGGTTTTAGATTCCGGTAAAATTTTTAACATTTTTTATTTTAGTTACGCCCTCTGATTTCCGGGCTGTTACAATTAATGATGTAAATTATCCGTTTTAAGCCAAAAAACGAGTACAATGCGCCAATTCTAATGCCATGGAAAAACCAAATAATTATTAAAAAATCAATATCAATTTTAATAAAAATTGTATCAAAATGGGCAAAACCACTCATTATAGTTTTTTTTATAAAAGCTGCAGCTTTGATATCATTTTTGAATAATTCCCGGATATTAGCAATAAGATGGGTTTATTTTAACATTTCATCAAATAAGGCAGGATATATTCTAAACAATAACTCCTCCTCCAAGGCATAGATTATCCTGATAAAACACAGCAAACTGCCCGGATGCTATACCGGCATCAGGCGAACCGAGCTTTACCTCTATCACTCCTTCTTCAACAAAATAAAAAGTGCATTTATACTCTTTTGCTCCGTGCCGGATTTTAACAAAAAGTTTGTCATCTCCTGAAGGCTGCCCGGCAATCCAATTTAAATTAGTTACATTAAATTTTTCTTTCTCCCTGAAGGCAAGATTTTCTCTTGAAACATAAATAACATTAGCTGCAATATCTTTTCTGACAACGTACCATGGGCCTCCGCCTAATCCTAGGCCTGATCTTTGGCCGATTGTAAAATAATAATAGCCCGGATGTTCACCAAGCTTTTCACCTGTTGCGATGTCAATAATATCTCCTTTCAACTCACCTAAATGATGCTTAACAAATTCCTTAAATTTAATTTGACCCAAAAAACAGATACCCTGACTGTCTTTTCTATTTTTATTCGGCAGATCAAAATTTTCTGCAAGCTCCCTGACCTGCTTTTTTTTATATTTCCCCAATGGAAACAACGCACGCGACAACTGTTCCTGCGTTAGATATGATAGAAAATAAGTTTGATCTTTAACAGGATCAGGCGAAGTTTTAAGGAGATATTTTTTTAAATTTTCATCGTATTCCGAATGCGCGTAATGCCCGCTTGCTACTTTTACAAACGAGTTATCTATTTTGCCGTAGAATTGTCCGAATTTTATTATGCTGTTGCAGTACATATCGGGATTCGGCGTACGGCCTGCTTTTATTTCTGAAATAGTATAAGAAACTATTGTTTCCCAATATTCATTCTGCAGAGAAAGAACCTGGAGAGGAATTTTTTCCTGTGAACAGACCTTTCTAACATATTCGAGATCTTCTTCCCAGGGACAGTCTCCGAGAAATGAAAATTCATCCTGCAGCCAGATTTTTAAATAAAACGCCGTAAGGTTGTGTCCTTCCTCTTTCAGCAGCTTCAATGCAACCGAACTATCGACTCCGCCGGATAATAAAACCGCAATTTTCACTTTAAAAGCTTTTAAATATTAGAATAGATTAAAATAACTAATCATTTAGACAGTTATCAGGGGAAAAAGGAGGATATGATCCCTATTCTTAGATATGAGCTGAACAGGTTAATTAAATTTTACACTGATTTCCCTAGCGGTTTCAATTTTTATCCCCGGAATATTTTTTATTATTTCTTTTATCTGTGCAGGATCATGAGATTGCAATTTCATTAATTCCTGAAGGTTTTCTTTATTGTTCAGCAGCTTATTAAAATCGAATTCAAATAAAGTAATCTCGGAACCATCCACATAAGCTGCATTAGTCTCAACAATAGAACCTTCAGTAATAAGAGCAAGAGAAATCTGCAAATCCTTCATAAGTTCAAGGGCTTCTTCCGTAAATGTTGAATCTCCATCCGATTCTCCATTCAATGAATCCGCTGAGCTGTATTCGGCCGAATCGGTTTCTCCTTCGTTCCGAAGAGAGTCTTCCAAACTAGGCATCAAAATAATTATTTCTGAAGGAGAACCTTTTATAAATTTAAAAGTAAAATCTTTTGCTACTGATTCTGCAATACCCAAAGGTATCTGATTCTGCGGAATTTTGCTGAGGCTGATTTCATTTAAATTCCTGAAAGAATATAGGGCTTTAAAGCCTTCCTTATTCCCTTCCTGAATTTTTTCACCGGAAAGATAAACTACCCCGCTCCCAAAACTGCCTGCGCGTTCCATGAGATTTTTTTCATCAAAAATGTCAAATTCCGGCTGCTCTGTTGAATCGGAAGTAAAAGCAGCGGAAAATCCTTTCACCATCTCTATTACTTTATCGCTCATTATGATGGTTTCTTCTATAGTGCCGGATCCATCGTCATTAACGTTGATTACGGTTTTTACTTCTATACATCCGGAGAAAACTAAAAGAAGAATTGCAAAAGAAAAAATAAATAAGTTTTTCATTTCCGATTATTCCTTTTTACTTGATGTATGAACAAAAAAAATAAATATTTTGCCGGCTGTTGCGTTAAAGTAAATTGCTTGCTAGCTCGGCAAGCTGGGATCTTTCTCCTTTTACAAGGTTAATATGTGCATACAGCTTTTGGCCCTTGAAGCGGTCTATAAGATACGAAAGTCCGTTAGACTGAGAATCCAAGTATGGGTGATCTATTTGGTAAATGTCGCCTGTAAATACAATTTTTGCACCTGAACCGACTCTTGTTATGATAGTCTTAATTTCATGCGGAGTTAAATTCTGTGCTTCATCCACAATAAAAAATATTCTTTGGAGACTTCTTCCGCGGATGTAAGTAAGAGGTTCAATTACCAGTTTTTCCTCCTTAATTAAATTATTAATCTGCTGGTGCTGTTTTTCAGTTTCCGAAAATTGATCCTGGATAACACGGATATTATCCCAAAGCGGCTGCATGTATGGCTCAATTTTACTCTGTACATCCCCCGGAAGAAAACCGATATCTTTATTGCTCAAAGGAACTATAGGCCGGGCAATAAATATCTGGCGGTAATTTTTCCTGACATGAAGCGCACTGGCAAGAGCGAGCAGCGTTTTGCCTGTACCGGCTTTACCTGTCAGAGAAGCAATTGAAATGTCGTTATTAATGAGCGCATCAACTGCAAATGTCTGTTCGGCGTTACGCGGTTTAATTCCGTAAGCAACATTTTTATCTACCTTTTTAAAATAACTGATATCCTGGTCAAGGTAGGCAAGCACCGATCTGCTCTCATTTCTAAAAACAAAATATTTATTAGGAACCGCTTCGATATTCCGTTTCTTTAAAACATGCTGCGCCGGGATTTCGTAAGGAGGCTGAAAGAGTTTCACAATTAAATCATCATCAAATTCCTCAACAATTTCATTCCCGCTGTAAAGATCTTCAAGATTTCCGATCCGGTCGGTTGTGTAATCTTCGGCTAATATTCCGAGAGCCTTGGCTTTCATGCGAAGATTGACATCTTTAGTTACAAGGACAACCCTCCCGTTATTTTTATACTTTTTGTTCCAGTCATATGCAACGCTGAGTACTCTATGGTCGGGATTATCTTCTTTAAATATCTCGCGTATTTCTCCGCTTATACCTTTTGAGATTGCAATCCGTACCTTACCCAATCCTTTTCCCATTGGAATACCGCCGTTGAAAAGCGCCTTTCCTGTCATGGAATCAAGCGTACGCGCAAATTCTCTTGCATTCAGATTAATAACCTGGCTTCCTCTTTTAAAATGATCAAGCTCTTCAATTACAGTTAAAGGAATGACAACATCATTATCCTTAAACTGCCTGAAAGACGATGCATCATGAAGGATAACATTTGTGTCGAGGATAAAAATCTTTGGTGATTTTCTTGAGGAGGGACTTTGGTTTTTCATTTATGAATAAGGTTAACTAGTTTTTACAAATATCATCATTTTATAATATTATAACAAGTAAATTATTGTTAAGAGAATCTAAATATTGCAGAAGAGCTCACATTTCCCGGAATAATTAATAAGGATTCTAAACCAAATGTGATAAGATTTTTTTTTATAATAAAAAATATATCTTTGCGGAATTATTAATTGAATCTGTTATTCTGAAGTTTTATATTTGTTCGTCTAAACCAGGAAAAATTATTGACTAAGGTTTTTACCATAAAAAAATTCATACCAGAGAAGAAAAAGGATTATTATTTTTGAAAGCCACTCACAGAGTGGCTATTTTTTTGTAATTTAATGAACTATAAATGAGGGCAGGCTCAAATGAATGAAAAGAAAAGAGCAAAACTGATTTTAGAGGACGGATCGGAATTTACAGGCTTCGGCTTCGGATATCCCAAAAACACAGGCGGCGAAGTGGTTTTCAATACCGGAATGGTAGGCTACCCTGAAACCATGACGGATCCATCTTACAGGGGACAAATCTTAATCTGCACTTATCCCCTTATCGGAAACTATGGCATCCCCTCCTATGAAAAAGAGAACGGGATGTATAAATATTTCGAATCGGATTCCATCCATTGCAGAGGTTTGATAATTACAGATTACTCGGTGGAATACTCACACTGGAGTGCAGAAAAATCTCTGGACACATGGATGAAGGAATTTCAAATCCCGGGAATTTTCGGAGTTGATACAAGGATGCTTACACGGAAACTCCGCGATACCGGTACAATGCTCGGGAAGATTATATTTAATGAAAATGAGCAAATTCAGTTTGAAGATATAAACAAGCTCGACCTGGTGCATGAAGTATCGGTTAAAGAACCTGTCGAATATAAAAGAAATAAAAAGAAAATTATTCTCGTTGACTGCGGTACAAAAAATAATATCATTCAGGCTTTTCTAAAAAGAAATATTACGGTTATAAGGGTTCCTTATGATTATGATTTCCTGAAAATTAAAGCAGACGGGATTGTGCTTTCGAATGGACCGGGAGATCCGAAAATGTGCAAGGCTACGATAGAGAATACGAGAAGAGCGATGGAAAAATATATACCGATGCTAGGCGTCTGCCTTGGAAGCCAGATCATGTCTTTATCTGCAGGAGCTAATACTTATAAATTAAAATACGGGCACAGGGGTCATAACCAGCCGTGCAACGAAGCGGGTACAAAACGCTGCTATATTACTTCCCAGAATCACGGGTTTGCCGTGGAGGCTGATACGCTGCCTCAGGATTGGCGTGAATGGTTCATAAACGAAAATGACGGCACAAATGAAGGGATTATTCATATTTCAAAACCTTTCTTTGCAGCACAGTTTCATCCCGAGGCTTCCCCGGGACCGGATGACAGTGAATTTATATTTGATACATTTGTGAGGGCTTTAAAATGATGATGAAAAAAAATAAACCGAAAAAAGTTTTAATTCTTGGTTCAGGTGCTCTGCAGATCGGACAAGCCGGGGAATTTGATTACTCGGGCAGCCAGGCGATTAAAGCTTTAAAGGAAGACGGGATAGCAACGGTTTTAATCAATCCGAATATTGCAACGATTCAGACTTCAGCAAATTTTGCAGATAAAGTTTACTTCCTCCCGATCAGAACAAATTTTGTTGAAAAAGTAATACTAAAGGAGAAGCCGGACAGTATACTTCTGCAGTTTGGAGGACAAACTGCGTTAAACGTCGGTGTCGATCTTTATGAAAAAGGAATACTCGAAAAGTATAATGTTAAAGTCCTGGGAACCCCGATTGATGCAATTAAATCTACTGAAGACAGACTGCTATTTGCTAATAAAGTTATTGAAACCGGCTTAAAAGTACCAACTAGTAAAACAGCTTCTAACCTTGAGGAAGCTGTGGCTGCGGCTGAACAGATCGGTTTCCCCGTTATGCTTAGGATTGCATATGCATTGGGGGGACTCGGTTCAGGAATTATTAATGATAAAAATGAGCTCATTGAAAAAGCAAGAAGAGCTTTCTCTTTTACAAATCAGATCCTTGTAGAAGAATCTTTATACGGCTGGAAAGAAATCGAATACGAAATTGTCAGGGATAAATACAACAACTGTATTTCGGTCTGCTCGATGGAAAATATCGATCCGATGGGGATTCATACGGGCGATAGTGTTGTGATTGCACCGGTTCAAACACTTTCAGCAAAGGAAAATTTTAATTTACGTTCAATCGGTATAAGATTAATCCGTGCTCTCGGAGTCATCGGCGAATGCAATATTCAATTTGCATTGGATCCCGATTCGGACGACTACAGGATAATTGAAGTTAATGCAAGGTTAAGCCGCAGCTCCGCACTCGCATCTAAAGCCACCGGGTATCCCCTTGCATTTATTGCTACCAAACTAGCCTTAGGTTATGCACTTAATGAAGTTGAAAACATTATTACAAAAGAAACCTCAGCATGTTTCGAACCTGCTCTTGATTATGTTTCATTGAAATTCCCCAGGTGGGATCTGCAGAAATTCCGGCAGGTAAGCACCCAGCTAGGATCGGAAATGAAATCGGTTGGTGAGGTAATGTCTTTAGGCCGGACTTTCGAAGAAGTGATGCAAAAAGCAATAAGAATGCTCGACATCGGAATGAAGGGATTTGTAGGGAATGAACTGGAATTTAAAGATCTTGATAAGGAACTTGAAATACCGACAGACCGGAGGATGTTTGCAATTGCAGCCGCTTTGGAAAAAGGATATCCGGTAGAAAAAATCTATAAGCTTTCCAGGATTAATCCCTGGTTTATCCATAAGATGAAAAATATAGTTGAAACTTCCAATAGCCTGAGAGGAAAAAACCTTAACGAAATAAATACGGATATGATGAGAGAAGCAAAACAGAACGGCTTTTCCGATCTGCAGATAGCTGAGCTGACAGGTTCCATGGAGCTTGAAGTTAGAAATTACAGAAAGAGTCTGAACATTATCCCAGTTGTGAAACAAATCGACACACTTGCAGCGGAATATCCTGCACAGACAAATTATCTTTACCTCACTTATCACGGAATTGAAGATGATATTCCGATGGGGGAAAAGAATCAGATTGTTGTTCTCGGGGGCGGAGCTTACAGAATCGGTTCATCCGTGGAATTCGATTGGTGCTGCGTAAATGCAGTAACTACGGCTGCCAAACTTGGTTATACTTCTATAATGATCAATTGTAATCCGGAAACTGTCAGCACAGATTACGACATCTGCGATAAGCTTTATTTTGAACAGTTAACTTTCGAACGTGTCCTTGATATTTATGAAAAGGAAAACCCGGAAGGGGTTATCATCTCCATGGGTGGACAAATACCGAATAATCTTGCAATGAAGCTTTATAATGCCGGCGTTAAAATTCTGGGAACCTCGCCGGAACAGATTGACAATGCGGAGAACCGGCATAAATTTTCACAGATTCTAGACAGCATTGGTGTCGATCAGCCGCAGTGGAAGGAATTAACAAGTCTTGCAGAAGCGAAGGAGTTTTCAAAGAAAGTCGGATACCCGGTTTTAATCCGTCCAAGTTATGTTCTCAGCGGAGCCGCGATGAGCACCGTACTAAGCGAAGACGAGCTGGAAGAATACTTACGCAAAGCAACCGAAGTTAGCAGGGAAAATCCCGTCGTAATCAGCAAATTTATTACCGATGCAAGGGAAATCGAGGCAGATGCGGTTGCGGATAACGGTGATCTTTTCTGCTATGCAATTTCCGAACATGTTGAAAATGCCGGCGTACATTCCGGAGATGCCACATTGGTTCTTCCGCCGCAGCGGACATACCTGGAAACAATGCGCCGTGTAAAGATGATTACTAAGGAGGTTGCCGAAGCTTTTAAAATTACCGGTCCGTTCAATATACAATTCATAGCAAAAGATAATGAAGTAAAAGTCATTGAATGCAACCTTCGGGCTTCAAGGAGTTTTCCGTTCGTTTCAAAAGTACTTAAAATTAATTTTATAGAAATAGCTACAAAGCTTATGCTCGGCGAGCATGTTCCGAAAATTGACAGGTCATCTTTTGATGTGGATTATGTCGGTGTTAAAGCATCTCAATTTTCATTTACAAGGCTGAAGGGTTCGGATCCGATCCTCGGAGTTGAAATGACTTCAACGGGTGAGGTTGCATGCCTGGGGGATGATTTTAACGAGGCTTTTCTTAAAAGCATAATTTCAACAGGTTTCAGGTTACCTAAAAAATCTGCCCTTCTTTCTACCGGTACAATAAAGGATAAGACTGAATTCCTGGAAGAAACAAGAAAAATGTATGATATGGGAATAAAGCTTTACGGAACAAAAGGTACCGCAGATTTTTTATGCGCAAACGGCATTCAAACAGAAGTTCTGCACTGGCCTCTTGAAAAATCGGAACCGAATATTCTAACATACCTTAATGAAGGCAAGATCGATCTGGTAATTAACATTCCGAAAAATGAAGAGAAGTATGAGCTGGATAACGATTATATCATAAGAAGAAAAGCAATTGATATGAATATTAATTTAATCACCAATATCCAGGTAGCAAAAAGACTAGTAAAAGCATTAAGAAGGTATAGTGAAGATGATTTAAGTATAAAAAGCTGGGATGAATATAATTAAAGTTTAATTAAAGTGAGGGTTCAAGAATAAGTCTGTCAATCTTCAGCAGATTTCAGCCCTTCTTTACTCCAACAGAATTCCCGCATTCGCCTCAGCCACTATGGACTCAAATTCTTCTGCTCCAGCCACGATTTTACCCATTCACTGTTGGGAGCTAAAAGCGGAACAGCCGTAATTTTCCCCCCGAAGCCGAGATATCTGAACCACATTGTATTAATCGTAGTTGTAGAAGTTGATTTAAACAAATCATAATTTATTTCAATACCATATTTCAATGCAAGCTTAGCAGTGTAATTATCCAGATTAATATTAAAATTTCTATTAGTACCTTTACTGCTGTATTCTTCAAAAGAAACAGGTTTTGCAGAGCTGTCAACTCGTTTATCAATTAATTGAAAAATAGAATATCCTTCGGATACTTTTAACGGGCCATATATTTCACCGACTTCCATTGCGGCAGCAATTCTTCCGATCTCTCCATGCATTTCAGGAGAAAATAATCCAAACTCCCCTCTCTTTGATTTTATCGATTTACGCTCCGAATACTTAACCGCAAGTTCGTGCATATCTTTACCGGCGTCAATTTCGTTTAAAATTTTTTCAACTGTTTCAAGACTGTCCGTAAGTATTTCAACTATATTAATTTTAACAGATCTTTTATTCTCATTTAAATAATTATCATATTCTTTAGTCATATCCCGATCAGACATTCCTTCAGAATCGAAAGCATTTGCCGATCCGACCTGAAAGAGATAGTTATCCCGGGACATATTGTACGATTCCTTTACTTCATCCGAATTCTGCAGGTTCCTTTTATAACCCTCCTCGGTAAGAATCTCCTGTTCAATAAACTTTTTCGTCTTGGAGCTCAAAAGAGAAGTTATAGTCTGAAAATCAGTTTTATCGCTTGAAAAATTTTCAAATCTGAAATGCCGTAAAAATTCTTGCAGAGATATAGTTTTATCATCAAGAATAATGTAAGGCAGATTCACACTATCTTTCCCGAATTCATTTTCAACTCTAATCAGATCATAAACATTAAGAAATATTTTCCCTGAATCATCACCATGAGCTCCTCTTTTCTCTTTAAATAATGTGCTGATCTTTTCAGCTGTTGATTTCAGCAATTTACCGTTTGCCGTCATTTTTTTCCCGGTAAAAAAACCGGACATAAACTTTTGATAAATCTCCGCTTCTGCCCTTTCCTCTGCAATTTTTTCGAGGCGTTTATATTCTGTTTCCCAGTCAGGCATCTTTTCCAAGACGGGATAAAATTTTTTCACCATTTTAAAAATGTACCAGCCATCCCTGCCCGCAATATTCTCTCCTAAAAAAATAGGTTTTGTATAACCTAGTTCCATTACATTTGCAAATTCTGATTCAATATCTTCGCCAATATCTCCTATCCTGATTTTCAACGTTTCATTTTTTTTGTTATTTAATTCAACATAAAGTGAATCGAAAGGGACTCCTTTCTCAAGCAGTAAATAAATCCTCTCTGCTTCATCCCCGCTTTCTGAAAAAATGTATGTCAACAGGAATTCTGAACCCTTTTCAATATAGTTTGAAAGAAGACTATCCGTTTTTGATTTTGCTTTATCCTTTACTACGATTTTATAAAGCGCATCTCTTACAAACATCTTTTCATATTCATTCAGAGTATACCTGACAATCTCATTTGTATCCAGTTTTAGTTCCGCCGCATTGAGTGCAAAAAGTTTTTCTGAAATTATTGTATAGAGGAATTCCTCTTTTAACGCTTCCCTCATTTTTTCGTGGTGAAGACCGATATGGGGAGTCATTTCATATCTTAATATAAATTCTTTCTCAGAGATTGAAATATTCCCTATTTTAGCTAGTGTTTTATCCTCTGTTTGAGCTTTTACCGAATCTAAACTTATGCAGGGAAATACCGAAAAAAGGATCGATAGAAAGAATAAAATTTTCATTTGTTCCTAATAAACATTAAAAAAACTTAATGCAAGATAGATGAATGAATTACTATCTTCAAAGTAAAAATTCCCCTTAAAAATGGTACACAAAAAAATTATAAGAGAAAAAGAAATACCTATGCGGATAAGGAGACATGTGCCTAAATGGTTTTACTTTACGGCAGTACTGATTCCAATACTTTTTTTTCTTCTTCTTGAAGCTGCATTAAGGATATTTAACTACGGGTCTGAAATTAAACAGTGGGTAAATGTTACGGAAGATAAATATATGCTCAACCCGGAAGTAGCAAGACGTTATTTTTATTCGACTAAAAACGTTCCTTACTCTAATCAAAATACTTTTGATGTAATCAAAAAAGAAAGTGCTTTCAGAATATTTATACTAGGTGAAAGCAGTGCGGCAGGTTATCCTTACAGTCCAAACGGGGATTTCGGACATTACCTGGAAAAGAGATTAGAGATTGAATTCCCCGGTAAAAAAATTGAGGTTGTGAATCTTGGTCTGACTGCAACAAACAGTTACACTTTAAGAGATTTATTTCCCGGCGTGCTGGACCAGAAGCCTGATTTAATCATGATTTATACCGGACATAATGAATATTATGGTGCACTCGGAGTCGGTTCTTTAGAATCTTTCGGCAGTTATCCTTTCCTCGTCAATACGGCATTATACCTGAATAAATTCAGAACATTTCAGCTTATCAGAAACATAATAAAAGATGTAGCAGGATTATTTTCCGATTCGGAATCTTCCGGAGCCGAAGGAAGAACTTTAATGTCGCAGATGGCAAGGGATAAACTTATTAAGTACAATTCGGGTATTTTCAATGCCGGGCTGCACCAGTACGAATCAAATATGACGGATATTCTCGAAATGGCAAAAGAAGCCGGAGTAAATGTTATTCTCGGTACTGTAACTTTCAATCTTAAAGACCAGGCGCCGTTTATTTCCGCACCTACCGAAGGTTTTCCCGAGGCGGCCGAAGTATTCAGCGATGCATCTTTTCTGTTAAGTAAAGGAAAAATTAATCAAGCAGATTCCTTATTCAGATTGGCAAAAGATCTCGATGCTTTAAGGTTCCGTGCTCCCGAGAAACTGAATTCAATTACAAGGGCTCTTGCCGTAAGATATAATTATCCTCTTGCGGACATTGACAAGGAATTTAATAAAGCAAGTCCGGATAGTATTGCGGGAAATAATCTCATGGTAGATCATCTTCATCCGACACTTGCAGGTTATCTGTTAATCGGGAAAATATTTTTTAAGAAAATGGAAGAGGCAGGTTATCTTCCGCAAAAAGAAGCAAATAATTTGAAGGAAGAAGCTGAAGATAGTACTGCTCTGGCAAACTTTTATTTTTCCAAGCTTGATTCGGTAATTGCGGATTACAGGATAATTCTTTTAAAAAATGACTGGCCTTTCGTAAATCAAAAAGCAAGAAACACTTTGAATCTGCTTAATGTTAAAAATGAGCTTGATTCAATTGGTTTAAATGTTATTGTAAACAGATCATCGTGGGAGGCAGGGCATCGTGCAGCAGCAGCAATGTATTTAAAGAAAAAAGATTATGATAAATATTTATATGAGTTGAAAGTCCTGATAGATCAGTATCCTTTTATCACAGAGTATTACGATACGGGAGCGGAAAATCTTCTGCAGGCAAAAGAATACGATCGGGCTTATGATTTACTTGAAATGCGGTATAAGTATTCACCGTCAGCTTTTTCTGCAAAGTGGCTTGGGATTATTGATCTCTCTAAAAACAGAGTTGAACGGGCTGTTAAATACCTGGAAGAGAGTATACAATTGAATGGAAATGATGCCCAGGTTTATTTTAATCTTTCCGGTGCATATTCAATGAAAAAAGAATACCGGAAATCGTTAGATGCAATTAATCAGTGCTTAAGAATAAATCCTGAGTTCCCGGGGGCTCAGAATCTACAGCGGCAGCTCTCAAACTTACGTAATACAGATTATTAATCCGTGTTATGACAAACATTATTTTAGCAGCACCATCTTCTTTGCCATCCTGAAATTTCCGCCGGCTGCCGAATTCATTTCTATTGAATAAATGTAAATCCCTGATGCAAAATTTGAGGCATTCCATTCAACTGTATAATATCCCGCAGTTTGTTCTTTGTTTATCAGTTCCTGAACCATTTCACCAAGAATATTGTATATAGAGATCTTAACCCTCCCTGCTGCCGGTAAAGAATATTTTATTGTAGTTGAAGGATTGAAAGGATTAGGATAATTCTGCATCAAGCTGAATGATAGAGGAATTTTTTCATCATTTTCTCTTACAGCTACAATTGGTTCATCGGCTAAGATAAATATTTTAGCAGAGTTTGCTGGAATTGTAATCTGATAATCTTTAAGTGCAGTGCCGCTTATTTGGGTATACGGACCATTCAGTACATCATTCAGATAATATGATGACAAGGAATCGAAAGCCAGTTTTTTCAGCGGAACGGAAATATTTGTTGTCACTTCAGAAGAGTTGAAATTCAATATAA
>DAISZW010000085.1:6728-13963 GCA_036824595.1 Ignavibacteriaceae bacterium | reverse complement strand
GGGGTCAAGGGAAACAGGATGGCAACATTACTGCGCCCTTGTCCTACTCTACAAGATTAAATTGGAAAGTTATAGATGCTTATTAACATGAAAGGGGATTTTATTTGAAGTTTATAATTCTTGCAATAGTCTCATCATGTTTATTTTCTATCAAAGCTGAATCCAATCTTTCCTCAAATATTTTTCTTATCGAAAATGTTTCTGTAAAAAATATTGATCAAGTCCTGCAGTACCTGAAAAATATTCAGGATTATTATTCAGGCGATAAATTTTCTCAATTTAGACCTACCCCTACTGAAGAAAAATTTCTAGATACACTTCAGTACAGATCATTTCTTTATTTCTTAAATGAAATAAACCCTAAAAACGGTTTAGTAAAAGACAGAACCCAGGAAGAATCGGCGGCTTCAATTGCAGCAGTCGGCTGGGGTGTTGCTGTTTGGGCAATCGGTGCAGAACGTGAATGGATCACGAGAGATAAAGCAGCAGAATTGACATTAAATCTTTTAAGATTTTTGTCTGAATCTGAACAAAGCTCCGAACCGGATGCAACCGGTTATAAAGGATTCTATTATCATTTTTTGAATATGAAAACAGGAAAACGTGAATGGAACTGCGAACTCTCTACAATTGATACTGCCTGGCTTTTAGCCGGAATCCGTTTTGCGGTTCAATTTTATGATAGAGATAATAGTGCTGAAAAAGAAATCCGTGAGCTTGGAGAAAAAATTACAGAGAGGGTAAAATGGGATTGGGTTCTTATTGAAAAGTCAAAACATAAAGGACATGAAAATTTAATTTCCATGGCCTGGCATCCTGAGCCGGACAGAGGGCTCTCGGATTACGGTTGGTTCGGATATACCGAAGCTTTATATCTTTACATTCTGGCTGCCGGAACAAACCTGCCAAACGGGCAGCCGGTCCTTACTGATCCTATGGAACCCTATAGGCAATGGCTTTCCGGTTATCAATGGAAAAAACCTTATGAAGGACTTGCTCATGTAATTTTTCCCCCGCTTTTCGGCCATCAGTTTTCTCATATGTTTATCGATTTTAAAGGATTGCAGGATGAATATATGAGAGAAAAAGGGATTGATTATTTTGAAAATTCCAGGCGTGCAACTTTGGCAAACAGGATGTATTGTATTCAAAATCCGAAAGGATGGGTGGGTTATGATTCTCTTACGTGGGGCATCAGTGCTTGCGACGGGCCCGGCGAAAGTTATAATAAAGATGGGAAAAAATTCTTCGGCTACGGAGGAAGAGGTGCAAGCGGTCCCGAGGATAATATGTTTGAAGACGGTACAATTACGCCTGAAGCTGCCGGCGGTTCAGTTCCTTTTGCTCCTGAAGTATGCATCCCGACCTTAAAAAATATGTATGAAAAATACGGAGGCAAAGGTTTATGGGGAAAATACGGATTTAAAGATGCATTTAATCTTACTGCCGGCTGGTATGATAAAGATTATCTCGGGCTGGATGAAGGTCCGATTGTAATTATGATTGAAAATTACAAAACAGGATTAATTTGGAAATATGCAATGAAAGATCCTGTTATTAAAAGGGGATTGGAAAGATTGAATTTTAAACGCGCTGAAAGCGTCAACTAGTTGTCTATTAAAAAAATTAATTTAAAAATATTTGGAAGAATGAAACTAAGAATTAAAGTTCTATTAATTATCCTGACCATGCTATTACCTGTTTTAGATCTTTATCCTCAAACAATTCTTGATAATCTTGATTCTGAAAAAGGGTGGCAGATTTTCAAGGCTGATGGTGTGAATATGAAAACAGCATTAGCAGAAGGGTTTAAAGGAAATGCCGTCAAACTGGAATATGATTTTACATTAGGAACAGGCTACGGCGGAATTCAGAAAAAGATTCCGCTTGAGCTGCCGGAAAATTTCCAGTTTACTTTTTATCTGAAAGCAGAATCGCCCGATAACAATTTTGAATTTAAGCTGATCGATAGTACCGGTGAAAATGTCTGGTGGGTAAATAACAGGAATTATAAATTCCCGGCTGAATGGACAAAAATAAAAATAAAAAAACGCCACATAAATTTTGCTTGGGGACCCATTGAAGATAAAACTTTAAAAAAAGTTGACAGGATTGAATTTACAATTGCTTCTTACGTCGGAGGAAAAGGCGCAGTCTACATCGATGAACTTCGGTTTGAACCGCTTCCGCCGGAAGATAATTCTTCAATCAGATTTGAACCATCAGCAACTTCGGAACTAAAGGAATCTTCCTTGTCTGGACCGGTGAAAAATATTAATGATAGGAACTTGGTTACTGAATGGAGAAGCGATGGAAAAGAAAATCAGATGCTTGTTCTTTTTTTGGGAAAGAGGAGAGAGTTCGGCGGGATTGTTATTGATTGGAATGAAAAAGATTATGCAGGAGATTTCGACGTTTTTCTTTCAGAAGGAAAAAAAGAATGGAGAAAAGTTTATTCCGTAAGGGGAGCTCTGGGAAGCAGGAGTTATATCAGGCTGAAAGAGGAAGATGCTTTAAGCATTAAAATCGAGCTTCTGAAAAGCAGCGGAGGAAATAGTTATGGCATCAAGGAAATCGAAATAAAGAATGTTGAATATTCTTCCGATATAAACAAATTTTTTATAAATATATGTAAAGATCATGAGCAGGGATATTATCCAAGATATTTTAATGAAGAAGGTACTTTCTGGACAATAACCGGAGTTAATTCGGATTCAAAGGAAGCTTTGATAAATGAAGACGGAATGGTGGAGATTGACAAGCAGAATTTTTCAATCGAACCGTTTATTTCGATCGACGGAAAGTTGATTACGTGGCACGATGTTCAGAAAGAACAATCCCTTGAAAAAAATTACCTCCCTGTTCCTTCAGTTTTATGGAATTACGAAGGACTTAATCTTGAAACAAAAATTTTTGCCGCAGGGGAAGCTAATCTAAATTCTATATTATACTTTATTTATAAGCTGAAGAATATTTCTTCCGCTAATAAAAAAGGAAATCTTTATCTCACTATCAGACCATTCCAGGTAAATCCATATTATCAGTGGCTGAATATAACGGGAGGAGCGGCGCAAATTTCTTCCATCAAATATGATGAAGGAAAAGTCATGATTAATGATGATAAAATGATCATTCCGATAACGAAAGAAAATAATTTCGGTGCTGCTGCTTTTGACGAAGGCGATATTACGTTTTTCTTATCAAAAAATACCATCCCGGATTCAAAAGAAATTATAGATAAAACAGGATTGGCAAGCGGCTGCTTATCGTACTCTTTCGATTTAAGCAGCGGTGAAGAAAAATATGTTTATCTTGCCGTCCCATTCTATAAATATGAAACCGGAAAACAAAATTTAAGCAAAACAGTTATTGACAACCTGCTTTCCGAGACAATCCAGTTTTGGGAAAACAAAATAGATCATATAAAATTTAAGCTGCCGGAATCCGCGGAAAAAATTATTAATACATACAAATCGAACCTTGCATATATTCTCATCAACAGGGACAGGGCCGGAATACAGCCCGGTTCACGTTCTTATGAGAGATCCTGGATACGCGACGGTTCGCTGACTTCTTCGGCATTATTAAAATCCGGGATTGTTGATGAAGTAAGGGAGTTTATTGATTGGTATTCCAGTCATCAATATGAAAACGGAAAAGTTCCGTGCGTTGTAGATATCAGAGGCCCCGATCCGGTTCCTGAGAACGACAGTCATGGAGAATTAATATTTCTCATTAAGCAGTTTTTTAATTTTACTAAAGATACTTCTTTTCTGGCGGCTAAAAACATGCATGTAATTAAAGCTGTTGAATATTTACGAGAACTTATTTCCCAACGTTCCACAAGTGATTATGGAAATATCGATTCTTTAAAACCATTTTACGGAATACTGCCTGAATCAATAAGTCATGAAGGTTATTCCGCCAAGCCGATGCATTCCTTCTGGGATGATTTTTTTGCTATGAAAGGATTGAAGGATGCTGCGGAGATTCAAAGGATTCTGGATGAGGAGGAGAATTATAAATCATTTTTGGAAACAAGAGATAAATTCAAAAATAATTTTTATAATTCTCTTAAATTATCTATTGAAAAAGAAAAAATAGATTATATCCCCGGCTGTGTTGAACTTGGAGACTTCGATGCAACATCCACAACAATTGCTATTGATCCTTGTAATGAGCTGCAAAATCTTCCTCAGCCATACTTAATAAATACTTTTGATAAATATTACAGATTTTTTGAAGAGAGGAAAAAGCCATCTTCAGAGTGGAATGCCTACACCCCTTATGAAGTACGTACTATAGGTTCTTTTATTTTTCTAAATGAAAAGGGAAAAGCTCATTCTCTTATTGAATATTTTTTAAAGCACCGGAGACCGTCCGGGTGGAATCATTGGGCTGAAGTTGTCTGGAAAAATGAAAAAACGGCTCAGTTCATAGGCGATATGCCGCATACATGGGTGGGATCGGATTTTATTAATGCGGTAAGAGCTATGTTTATTTATGAAAACGAATATGATTCTTCGATTGTAATGGGTGCAGGGCTTTACCAGGATTGGACAGATAACCCGGAAGGAATGGCTGTTGAAAATATGCCGACACATTACGGGGAAATCTCCTATTCTATTCGGAAACAAGAAGAGAAATACAAAATTAATATTTACGGCAATGTTAATCTCCCGCCCGGAGGAATTATTATAAAAAATTTTAATAATTCTAAATTGCCGAAGAAGGTACTGGTGAATGGGAAGCCTATAAAAGATTTTGACCAACGGAGAATAATTATTAAAGAGTTTCCTGCGGAAGCGGAGATTCTATATTGATTTTTGCCCAACGGTTTTTTGCTGAACCGGAAAGTATAATTCTTTTTTTGGTTTTAAAAATTAATTAAATATAATTACAAGAAGTTCTATTCATTTGTTCAATTTGAAGTATTAATTCATGAAAATTCTCCCCGGAAAGCCCGGATCAATTTCACTAAACGGCAAGTGGCTTTTTATACAGGATAGCAAAGAAAAGCTATCCTATAATGATGTAAATAAAATCCTCTCTTCCCGTAAACTCCCTGAGATGAAAATTCCTGTAAACTGGCAGCTTGGCGGATTAAATAATTTTAACGGGACAGTCTGGTTTATTAAAAAAATTAATATCAGGAGGCATGCTTCCAAAAAAGATTTAGCCATTCTCTATTTTAAGGGGGTAGATTATTTTGCCGGCGTTTGGTTCAATAATGAATTACTTGGAAATCATGAAGGCTATTTCCAGCCGTTTTATTTTGATGTATCGAGATTAATTAATTATTCCGGTGAAAATCTCCTTATCGTAAAAGTTACATCGCCTCTGGAAGAACCAAAGAAGGTCTGGCCGGATAAAAAACATTTAATTAAAGGTATTTTTAATCATCACGACTGCAGGCCAGGCGCCTGGAGTTTAAAATACGGCCAGGATAGAAATACAGGCGGAATATGGAATAATGTTTCTTTAATCCTTGCTAAGGAAGTTTTTGTAGAATCTGTAAATATTTCGTCAAATATAAAACTTGACGAGAACAAAGCATTCGTAAAAGTATCCGTTGATTATTATAAAAGAAGCAGTCCGGTTCTTATCGATAATGTTGAAATTTTATTAACCGCTCCTTCAGGCAAAGAGTTCAGAAAAAAATATAAAGTTAATTTGAACCGGAACAAAGGAAATTGTTCCTTTATAATTGGAGTAGATGATCCTGAATTATGGTGGAGCTGGGATTTGGGAAAACCTAATCAGTACGAACTTAAGCTGACTGGAAAATATTTATCTGCATCGAAAATTAAATTCGGTATAAGAGAAGTATTTCTTGCCGACAAAAATGTATTTTATTTAAATGGGATTAGACTTTTTCTCAGGGGTACAAACGTAATCCCTGAACAAAACTTATCCGCTCTCGATAATAGAAGAATCAAGAGGCAGATAAGATTAGTAAAGGAAGCAAACATAAATATAATAAGAATCCATGCGCATGTTAATAGACATGAATATTATGATGAATGCGATAAGCAGGGAATTTTGGTCTGGCAGGATTTTGCATTGCAATGGACTTATGATGAGTCGGAGGAATTTAGAATTAATGCATGCTCACAGATAAAGGAGATGGTGAAGCTTTTATTCAACCACCCGTCAATTGCTTTCTGGTGCTGCCATAATGAACCCGGTGACCAGATTGAAACTCTCGATCCTTTTCTGCACAATGCCGTATTGAGCGTTGATACCGGCCGCATTGTTAGATTAGCATCAAATTATGAAGAGCATCCGTACTTCGGATGGTACTGGGGAAATAAAGAACACTATTCAGCAGTGCCAATGGGGCCACTAGTTACCGAATATGGAGCCCAAGCTTTGCCTAGTTTATCTTCGTTAAAGAAATTTATCAGCAGGGAAGAAATGTTTCCTCCCGAATGGAAAAAATGGGAGTATCATGATTTTCAGTATGAGCAGACATTTTTAATTGCACAGGTTCATGCCGGAAAAAATATTAAAGAATTTATAAGTAATTCCCAATTTTACCAGTCGTCGGTTATAAAAACCGCTGCCGATTTTTACCGCCGCGAACGCTTTAAAAAAATCACAGGCATTTTTCAATTTATGTTTATTGACTGCTGGGAATCAATCACCTGGTCGGTAGTAGATTATTATGAACAAAAAAAGGCCGGCTACTATACATTGCAGCAGGTTTACCAGCCTATCTATGTTTCAGTTGAAGTCCGTCAAAACAGATATTTACCGGGGAATAAATTGCATCTGGCAGTTTATATTATCAATGATACACAAAAAACTTATGCGGACTGTTACTTAAATTTTTTATTTAAGAATAAATTTTTAGGTAAAATCAAAATTGAAAAAATTGAACCGGATTCATTGAAACCAATTTCGTGGAAAGATATTAACGCGGTTCTTCCTAAAAGAATAAAAGAAGGAAAACATATAATATTTATCGAATTGAACTCAGGTAATAAGATAATCTCTAAAAATTCTTTCGAAATTGAGATTATAGGTAAAAAGAAACTACTGTAGTATTCTCCACGAACTCTGCGGACTCTGCGTTAAAAAAAGTTTCTCGCAAAGTACGCGAAGGAAAAAAACGCAAAGAACGCAAAGACAATTTTTAACTGCAGATAATTCACTTAATTATAAATTGAATAAACTATTTTAAAATTATAACTCCGCCTTTTAAGGCGGAGTCAAGCCAAATAATTATTAAG
>DAISZW010000085.1:0-6628 GCA_036824595.1 Ignavibacteriaceae bacterium | reverse complement strand
AGTGAGTCTGTTCTTGATAAAGTTAAAGAATATATTAGAAATCAGGACGAACATCATAAGAAGAAATCGTTTAAAGAAGAATATGAAGAATTTATAAAAAGATACAAATTCAGCAATCAGGGCTAAAGCCCATGAGCAGTTGAAGATAATGTTCTCCGCCTTGAAAGGCGGAGTTAATAAAAAAGGTAAAAAAAAATAAAATGATTTTGACTTTATAAATTCAGAATTTAATTAGTAACTCCGTTTTTTAAGACGGAGTTATAAATCCAAAATCGAAAACGGCTTTAGCTATGAATTAACAGCTGATGCTTTCAATTAAAGAAGTAATGATAACAGTTTAACTTATAAGTAATGGATAGATTATTATTTTAAGATGTGCAAATATTTAACATTCATTTTAATTTCTATATTGTTTTTAAATCTGTCGTGCAATTCAGGCAGCGAACGGAAAGTTATTAATTTCTGGGCAATGGGGGCGGAAGGGGAGAGTGTGCGTAAGCTTCTCCCGGAATTTGAAAAAGAACATCCGGATATAAGAATAAATATTCAGATGATTCCCTGGAATGCCGCTCAGGAAAAACTGATTACTGCTTATGCCGGAAATAATACCCCTGATGCATGCCAGCTTGGGAATACATGGATTCCGCAGTTTGCCGCACTCGAAGCGATTGAAAATTTAGATTCATTTATTACCAAAAGTAAATCTGTATCAAAGGAAAATTTTTTTGAAGGTATTTGGGAAACAAACAGGATAGATGAATCGATTTATGGAATTCCCTGGTATGTTGATACACGCGTACTTTTCTACCGCAAGGATATTTTAAAAAGCGCCGGGTACAGTGATCCTCCAAAAGACTGGGAGGAGCTTTATGATGCATCAAAAAAAATTAAAGGCCTTTATAAAAAAGGAGAGGAGAAATATGCGATTTATATTCCCACAAATGAATGGGCTAACTTTGTAATTTTCGGACTTCAGTTAGGTTCTACTATTTTAAAAAATGAAAATTCTTACGGCGATTTCAGCGGGAAAAAATTTAAAGAGGCATTCGATTATTTAATCCGTTTTCATAAAGAGGATTTATCTCCCATAGGCATTACGCAGGTTACAAATATTTACCAGGCCTTGGCCGACAGCTTTGTTGCCATGTACATCTCCGGACCCTGGCATGTGCCTGAGTTTAAAAAATGGATGACCGGTGATCTTAAAGATAAATGGAGTACAGCACCGCTCCCGGGACCGCATGATTCAATCGGATTATCACTTGCCGGCGGCTCGAGCACAGTAATTTTTAAGGACTCGGAAAATAAGGAAGAAGTCTGGAAGTTTATTGAATTCTTATCAAGGCCCAGGACTCAAGCTGAATTATATAAGTTAGTAAACGATCTCCCCGCGGTCAAATCCGCATGGGAAGATTCTACTCTTCAGAATGACGAATATTTAAATGCATTTTATTTGCAGCTTCATCATGTAATCCCTACGCCGAAAATTCCGGAGTGGGAGCAGATTGTTTTTTCAAAGCTGCAGAATTATATAGAAATAGGAGCAAGAGGATCAATGACATCTGAAGAAGCACTTAAAACATTGGATAGAGAAGTAAACCAGGTTCTTGAAAAAAGAAGATGGCTTCTCGGGAAAAACTGAGTTCTCTGTGCATCTCCGTGATCTCTGTGTCTCCGTGGTAAAAAAAGCATCAGTATGAACGGAAAAAAGATTTCACATAAAAGGTATAAGCCTTTCGCATCGGCCGCTTACTTATTTCTAACTCCGGCGTTAGGCTCAATCTTAGTTTTCTTTTTTATACCGGTAATTGCAGCATTTGCGATGAGTTTTACCGATTTTGATATTTACTCACTGGGTGATTGGACAAAGGCAAGGTTTATCGGGATAAAAAACTACATTAATCTCTTTGAAGATCCTCTCTTCTGGATTTCATTAAAAAATACTTTCTATTATGTATTGGCTGCTACTCCAATTTCCATTGGGGTTTCCTTAGGTGCGGCAATCCTGCTGAATTCAAAATTGATAAAGCTTAAAGGAATATTCAGACTTACATATTTCATCCCTGTAATTACAACTCTTGTTGCAGTAGCTATTGTTTGGAGGTTCATCTATCACCCAAGGTTCGGGATTCTAAATTATCTTTTGGAAATTTTCGGGATAAACGGAGTTGACTGGCTCGGTGATCCGAACTGGGCGATGCCTGCAATTATATTAATGGCTGTATGGAAAAATTTCGGTTACAATATGATCATTTTTATTGCCGGACTTCAGAACATACCGGAATATCTTTATGAAGCATCAGTTATTGAGGGTGCAAACGGATGGCAGCAATTTAAAAGCATTACCATACCGATGCTTGCCCCTACAACTTTTTTCATCAGCATTATTACAATGATCGGCTTCTTCCAGCTATTTGCGGAACCTTATGTAATGACACAGGGAGGTCCTTTAAATAAAACTTTAAGCATTGTGCAGTATATGTATCATGAAGGATTCAGATGGTGGAATATGGGTTATTCAGCTTCAATTGCTTTTGTTTTATTCTTTATAATATTCGCCGGTACGCTAATCCAATTTAAAATACAGAAAACAAGGGAGCTGTAATGTTCTGGAAGAAGATTATTCTTTATTCATTTTTAACTATAACCGGATTGATGACTCTGGCGCCTTTTTTCTGGATGCTTTCGGCTTCTTTCATGGCAGACGGCCATGCAAATGTTTATCCGCCGCGGTTTTTTCCGGATGTATTTACATTAGAACAATATGAGCGTCTTTTTTCACGGCTGAATATTATGCAATATCTTTTTAATAGTTTATTTCTTTCCGCTGCGGTAACGATAATATCAATATTTTTTAACTCAATGGCTGCATATGCATTTGCGAAGTATAGGTTTAAAGGAAAAAACAAATTGTTTAATTTCCTGCTGAGTGCAATGATAATACCGGCTCAGGTAACTATGCTTCCTTTGTTCCTGATGCTGAAATCGATGGGATTAATAAATACTTATATGGCTATAATTATTCCGGGTTTGGCAACTATATTCGGAATATTTTTGATAAGGCAGTATATCATTTCAATTCCCGACAGTCTTATTGAAGCGGCAAGAATCGACGGTGCAACGGAGTTTCAAATTTACCGTACTCTAATTCTTCCTCTTGCAAGACCTATTCTGGTTACTCTGGCTATTTTTACTTTTATGGGAACATGGAATGATTTCCTCTGGCCGTTAATTGCCCTGACAGATGATTCGATGTATACTCTGCCGGTTGCATTATCCAATTTGATGCTGGAACACACTAAAGATCCGGAATTAATGATGGCAGGTTCAGTTGTAACTATTCTTCCTATAATCGTGGTTTTTCTCGCGCTGCAAAAATATTATATTACCGGTATAATGCAGGGAAGTGTAAAAGGTTAAAGATTTTTGTTATCCATATATATTCCGAATTCACCGGTAAAAATCTGTCGTCCGCCTTCTTTCCTTTTTTCATCTTGATTCTAAGAATTATATTTGGATCGGCAGAACAAAAATTTATGGCGGCAAAATTATAAAGCGCCTTATATCACTTGTTAAAAATTCAATTCTCAAAGTGCCTTGAATTGCATAAGTCAAATTAAGTTATTTGTAATTTTAGTTTCATCATCATGAATAGTGTTTCCTAGATTTTATGAATGAATCTTTAATTTCCACAAAGTTATATAAACCGGCTCTGCAGCCCAGCATTATCTCAAGGAAAAGACTCCTTGAGAAGCTGAACTCCGGTCTTAACAGCAAGCTTATACTTGTCTCCGCGCCTGCAGGATTCGGAAAAACTACAATACTTACAGATTGGATTGCACAGGCAAAACTGCCCGTGGCATGGGTTTCACTTGATTCCGGGGATAACGATCCGTTAAGATTTTTCACATACTGCCTGGCGGCATTGCAGACTTTAAATGGGAATAATCAAAACGGCTCGAAAGCTTTTGGTGAAAATACCCAGGCACTAATTAATTCTACACAGCAGATTCCTATAGAAACAATTATAACTTCATTTATAAACGATATCAATACATCGTTGAGTGAATGCATACTGGTGCTTGATGACTTCCATTTAGTCAATTCACCGGGCTTGCATCAAACCATAGCTTCATTCATTGACCATCTTCCTTTGAATCTGCATCTTGTTATTGCAAGCAGGTACGATCCTTCTTTTGCCCTTTCAAAAATGCGCGTCAGAAAACAGCTGTGCGAAATAAGGGAAGCTGATTTACGCTTTACTCCTGAAGAAACAGAGAAATTTTTCAAGGAAACTATGAACCTCCATCTCGATGAGGAGGAAATCAACAACCTGGAACATAGAACGGAAGGATGGATTGCAAGCCTTCAGCTGGCTGCATTGGCAATGCAGGGAAGAGATAATGTTAAAGACTTTATTCAAAAATTCAGAGGGAGCCACAGCTATATTGTGGATTACTTGACGGAGGAAGTCCTGCAGCATCTTGATACAAATGTACAGGAATTTCTTTTATTCACTTCGATACTGGAAAGATTTAACAGCCATTTGTGCGATTATATTACAAACGGCAGCGAAAGCCAGCATATCCTGGAATACCTGGATAAAGCTAAATTATTTTTAGTTCCGCTGGATGAAAATAAAAAATGGTTCCGGTACCATCATCTGTTCAGCGACCTGCTGAAGTTCCGGCTTGAGCAGCTGTTCCCCGGCTTAATTAAAACCCTTCATAAACGTGCAAGCGAATGGTTTGAAATTAATTCCTACACGGAAGATGCGTTTAACCATGCATTGGATGCAGGCGACAATGAAAGGGCTGCCGATCTCATTGATGCTGCATCGATACCGGTCCTCGTAAAAGGCGAGCTCACTACACTGCAGAATTGGAGTTCAAAAATTCCGGCCGATCTGTTGTCTGAAAGAGCTTACCTGCTGTTAAGTCTTGCATGGGTCCACAATATCCGGGGCGACCTGCAGAAAGCCAAACCTTATGTCGAGCAAATTGAGAAAATCATCTCAAAGGAGGATTCCAGGTACAGCGAAAAAACGAGGACGGATCTTCTCGGTCATGTAGCATTGATAAAATCGTACAGCTATAATCCTGTGCACAGCAATAATTATAGTACCGTTTTTATTCAAAGAGAATTAATTCTTGAAGCACAAAAATACCTGGAAGCGGATAATCCTACCTACCTGCAAAGTACAATCAATTTGGTCCTGGGATGGACTTACCTTTATTCCGGCGAACTGCAAAATGCATTGGAGACTTTTGAAAAAGCTTATAAGTACGGGGAGATAAGTAAAAACCATATTGTTACTTTATCGGGAGCTTATAACCAGACAGTGATTCTTCTGCTTCAGGGAAAGCTTAAATCGGCCTGCAGCTTCGGACTTAAAGTCATTGAAGAATATTCCGCCAAGCATGGAAAACTTTTTCTTCCACTCGGGTTTATTTATTTGGGAATGGGGGAAATATTTTACCACATGAACCGGTTTGAAGAAGCTGAAGAATATCTGAATAAAAGCATTTTGATTTCGGAATTGATGGGGAACTGGACAATGTTTTTCCATGCAGTTTATTTATTGGCGATTATAAAACAGATACAGGGAGATTTTAAAAGCGTAAAAAATCTCTTAAGGAAGGAAGAAGAAACTTTATCAAAATCGCCTTCTTTCTTTAGGGAAATTGCATTTGAGACAAATAAAGTAAGATTGTGGCTGATGCAGAAAAATTATAAGTCCGCTGCAAAATGGCTGGAGAAATATAATTCCGATCCGATGAAGGAATGCCCCTTTTTCTTTATAGGCGAGATTATTTCCGCAAGAATCTTAATGGAAAACGGGGATTATTTTGATGCCCTGTCTTTACTCGAAAAAAACAAATCTGCATTTGAAAAAATGGGTGCATGCTTATGGATACTGGAAAGCAGGATTTTAAAAACTTTAATTTATAAAATAGAGGGAGAAAAAGAGAGTGCATTGTTTGAGCTTAGAGAAGCGCTGCGGATGGCCGGGCCTGAAGGCTTTAAGAGAGTTTTTATTAATGAAGGAAAAATAATGGCCGGGCTTCTCACCGATATTTTAACTGAATACCGCAATGACGAATCACTCGACTTTGGATTTATATCGGGTCTTATTGTAGAAATAAATGCAGAACAAACAGACAGAACTCAGCCTCTGGATGAACCTTTAAGCGACAGGGAAATCGAAGTACTCCGCCTTCTTGCATCTGGATTTTCAAACCAGGCAATTGCCGATAAGCTTTATGTTGCAGTCGGTACAGTAAAAAAGCATACTCACCAGATTTATCAAAAATTGAATGTTCCGGGGAGGACAAAAGCCATACAACTGGCGAGGGAATTGGAATTGATTTAAGGCGGCGGCTGGCAAAGAAGATTAAAAAATTAAAAGATTAAAAAGATTAAAACATTTTAAGTCCGTATTCTGCAATTCGAATTTCGAAATCTGACTTGTTCACCGATCCTACATGCTCTTTGCCCTATGCGAAATTACTCTTTGAATTTAAGTAAATGAAGCATTATTTTTGGAAAACTTTAGAAATTTTAATGAGAAACACAGGCGCGTTCGTCTAGTGGCTTAGGACGCCGCCCTCTCAAGGCGGAGATCACG
>DAISZW010000084.1:0-13967 GCA_036824595.1 Ignavibacteriaceae bacterium | reverse complement strand
CTTTTTCCTTGTTTCTTACTCCTGCTCTAATTTCTTCCTTAGAACAAGCAGATTATTTTTCTGTTCATCGGATAATTGAGGATAGCTCAAATTTAATTTTTTCATCCGGGCAGTTATTATTTCGGAGACTGACAATCTCATAAACCATTTTTTGTCGGCAGGAATGATGTACCAGGGTGCATTCTTGGTGCTTGTTACGGAAATAGCTTCCTGGTAAGCCTGCTGATAATCATTCCAGTACTTTCTTTCGGCCACATCATTTTCGGAAAATTTCCAGTTTTTAGAAGAATCGTCAATTCTTTTTATAAATCTTTCTTTCTGCTCTTCTTTTGAAACATGCAGGAAAAATTTCAAAATTACTGTTCCGTTTTCATGCAGATACTTTTCAAAATCATTTATCTGCTTAAAGCGGGTTTTCCATAAATTATTATTTAGCAATTCGTCCGGAATTTTCTGATTCTCTACGAGATTGTGCACTCTTACAATCAAAACATCTTCATAGTGTGACCTGTTAAAAATCCCGATCCTTCCTCTTTCCGGAACGCGTTTCTGAATTCTCCATAGGAATCCATGGTCCAACTCTTCTTCTGAAGGTACTTTAAAGCTGAAAACCTGGGTACCCTGGGGATTCAGTCCGCTCATTACATGACGGATTGTGCCGTCCTTTCCGGCGGCATCCATTGCCTGAAAGATAATTAATAGAGAATACCGGTCATCTGCATATAATTTCTGCTGCAATTCGGTCATCACTTTAATATTCTGCTTTAATTTCTTTTGTGCTTCATCTTTAGATTTAAATGAACCGGTGAATGAGGTGCTGATCTTTGAAAGATCAATTTTTGAACCCGGTTTTACTTTGAAATAATCAATTTTCATCTATTAATTCCTTTGATTTACTTCAACCTGATGAATTTGCTAAAATTCTTAATTTTTATGGATAAGAATCATAAAACTAAGAGATTTTCAACATAGAGCATAATGCAGACTTTCGGCAGAGCAAAGAATCTTAGAATCTTTTAAATTTATTTATCATCCTACATAATAAGCTGTAAAATAATCGGAGAAAAAATGACTGTTAAAAAAGCTTTTATAAAGCAATTAAGAGGAGTTACTCTTGCCGGTAAATCCGATACAAATCATTGGGTTTTAATGGATGGTTCGGAAGAATTCGGCGGCAGCAGAGCTGCTTCCAGTCCGAAGGAATTAGTTTTAATCGGTTTAGGCGGATGTACTGCCAATGATGTAGTGAATATTCTTAAGAAAAAGAGAGTGAAATTAGACGGCTTTGAAATGAATTTAACGGCAGAGGAGTCTAATGAACATCCTAAAGTATTTACAAAGATAAATATTGAATATGTTTTTTACGGAAATGATATTGCAGTGAAAGATGTGGAAAGAGCAATAGAATTATCAACTACAAAATATTGTTCTATTTCCAAAATGATCGAAAAATCGGTGGAATTAACTCACTCATACAGTATTGTGGAAAGTGAAGAAAATCTGAAAGAAGTATTTGCCGAAGCTTGATTGAGAATACTGCCAGCGTTTCCCCATAATGCAGAGCATCCCGTTTTTATTCCGGAATGCTCTGCTTTATTTCTATAATTTTATTATTAAGTAAACAGATTAATAATCTGTTTTACATCAATAATTTCGTTAATAATCTGTTTTACGTCAGTTTATCTTGCGTTTGAAAATTCAGTCTTTGCGGGAGTGTATCTTTCCACCCTGTTTTTCACAGGTTTAACAGATTTAAGATAATCGTAAATGGCTCCTATATCTTCCTTAGTCATTCCTGCGTATAATGTCCAAGGCATAATAGTATTATATTCTTTAAAAAGATCGGCGGGAATATTTTTAGAGCTGTCCGATTCAAATGATTTAAATCTTGCTATGAATGTTTCTTTATTCCAGCTTCCGATTCCGGTTTCATTATCAGGTGTAATATTGGCAGTTCTTATAGTACCGTGAGGGAGTTTATATTCAACTCCTCCTGCAAAGTCCATCCCGGGAAGAGGAGTTCCTTCTTCAGATTGAGTATGGCATTCGGCGCATCCGGCAATTGTAGTTAAATATTTCCCGTATTCAACCGGATTTGTTTTGTCTGCAGAAGTAATAGGTTTGTATGTTTCAATGGGCATTGTTTTAACAATTAAGTTCAAAGGAAAATTAAGATCTTTATCCGGCACTTCATTTTTTATCGGCTTTAATGTTCTTATATAAGCGACAATTGCTTCAAGATCTTCCCGGGACATTTTATTATAATTATAATAAGGCATCATTGGGAATAAAGCTTTGTTATCTTTATTAATACCCATCGTAATTGCACGGATTATTTCACCGTCCGTCCAGTCATGTAAAGCAGCCGGCGTAATATTCTTTACATAAATGGTCCCTGGAAATCCAATTGCCTCATCAAATTTATCTCCGCCTTTTCCCTCAGTCCCTTCTTTAATCGGTCCCGCATATTTCTTCCAATCTCTTGTAGAATGGCAGTCTAAGCACATGGCAACATGCTTAGCAAGATATTCACCCCTGGCAATCTTTTCAGGAGTTGCGGTTACTTTTATATCCGGTGCAGGATTAATTTTCGGATAAGTCAGGTTAAAATAAGCTAAACCGCCTGCCAGCAGTATAATCAGCAAGAGTAAAATAATCCCCATGATTTTCAAGAATCTTTTCATTTATACCTCAAATTGTTCATTTATTTGTTAATTAAAGGATTGATAACAACAGCAAGTAAGAACGCTTTATAATCCAGGGGTGTAAAATTTTGCGGGTCAATAATAGCGAGTCTCCGGTTTTATTTCAATTTTATTTTTGTATATAAGACCTTTGTCACAAGCCGATTTTTATTGCTTGGGCAAGGTAATTTATTCTTTGAATAAAGGCTGTTTCAGTTAAGAAAATGCTTCAAAAAGCACTAGTAAAGGGTAATTCTCGCGGCTAATATGGCATAAAAGATGTAGATACGGCATTGAATTGAAAACATGAATTATTCTGTTAGTAACCATAGAATTAAAAGCCGGAATTTTCGCTGAGTCGGCATATAAAAAATAAGGAATAATATCTTATGGGAGATATAAATTGAAAACCTTTAATAAATTCATGCTGCTTTTGCTGTTTCTCTTCATATTTACCCCGGGAATTTCTAATTCACAGTCATTGCATTTCTGCGAATCTGTAGATGAATATGGAGAACCTGTCAATGAGTCGGAATATATTAAAATTTCATCGGACGGCGGTTATCTCGATTTTCTAGTCCGGACGGATTCTAGAATCGGAGTTAATTCGGTGTACTTTAAAATATATAAGATAAAAAACGGGAAAGAAATTTATGATAACACCATCTGGCAGGATGTAGAACCGGAATGGACCTGGTTCTGGAAAGAGATTATTTTTTATGAAGATGGAGTGTTCAATGTTTATGTCTATGACGAAAACGGACTTTTTCTCGCTTCGGGAACAATTGAAGTAAATTACCAGTAAATTATTATCCTTTCATTTCTATTACTCCGGGAGAATCCTAAATATTAATCGATATTCAGGCCGCAAATTCTTAAACGGATTCTGTTTGGAAAAATCTGCACGCAAATTTTATCCTTTTATATTTTACAATTCCGGCAGCAAATTAATCACTGCACAAATTATTAATTTGTTATGATTTTATTTTAATTTAAATTTCTGCTGTTAACTTTAAAGAGTAATGGATTTACTATGATAAGCAAAGAATTATTAGATATTTTGTGCTGTCCGGAGTCTAAGGCCGACCTGGTTTTGGATAACAATACGCTTGTTTCTACCGATAAAAAAACAAGACGCAGGTATAGGATTGAAAATGATATTCCAATCATGCTTATTGAGGAATCGGAACAGCTTAGTATGGACGAATGGAAATCGATTATGGAAAAACATAATATAAGAATCGAATAGGGGAAATGGACCCGATCAATATTATTGCAGGCTTAAATATTCTTTTCTCTTTTGCATCCAATCTTAAAGGAGCACAGAAAGGGCTTCAATCGACTTTTACTCAGAGTAAAGAAAAACCGAAAACATATTTGCAGAAATTACCCCTTGTATTGGCTTCAATTACACTGATCGGTTTAATATTGGGAGTTTTTCAAATAGGAACAATAGAATATAAAAAAGAATATCAATCTATAAGAGTAATCGGGCTTCTGGCGTATCTAATTTTTTCATGGATTCAGATCTGGGCATATAAATCTTTAGGCGAATACTACTCCCAGGAAATTGTAATGTTTAAAAACCATAAGCTTGTAATAAAAGGACCGTTCAGATTCATCAGGCATCCGCAATATTTATCACAGATACTGCTCGACTTAGGAGGGGGATTAGCTACTTTGAGCTACATTGTCTTGCCTCTTGCAATTATACAGACACCGTTTATAATAATGAGAGCATCTTTTGAAGAAAAGCTTCTCGGAAAATATTTTAAAGATGAATTCTCAGCTTATAAAAAGAAAACAGGATTCATGATTCCATTCATCGGTTAAATGAACAGTATTACGGAAAGAGAATAAAGAGGCAGAATTTTGAATCTTAAAACTTACTTATCTTTTCTTAAATCCCGGTTTATTTGGTGCATTCCAGTCAGCTTATTCTTTTCATTTAAAGTATATACCCAGAGCATAAGCCAAATAGAAATAACAAATGAAAAAAGAAGCGAATTTATTCCGGCTTATGAACGGGAAGGGATGATTTACTTTTCTATTAAACATTTTGCCGATGCACTTTCAATAAATTACTACTATAATGCGGAAACAGGAAAAATCGAATTAAAATTTGAAGATTATTCTTTAAAGTTTACCGAAAGAAATCCGTTCGTTGTACTTACTGATAAAAATAAGCAGGTAAAAATTATCCAGCTTCCAACTTCGGCGTACCTAGTTGATGATATTCTTTTTATTCCTGCTGCTTACTGCATCGGGCTTCTGCAGAAAGTTTACAGTAATGAACTTCAATTCGAGGCTTCCGGAAATAAGTATCGATTAATTATTAAAGATACAAAAACAGATGAAGTTACTTACCCTACGGTAATAGGAACCCCTATTGATAAAAGAAGCAGCCCGAATCTTTCCGGTGAAGCCGGGATAACGGGAATTTCCCTGGAAGAAAAAGCCAACGGCACTCTTGTAAGAGTAAATTCAAATAAAAAAATCAGATCTTATAAAAGTTCATTTGTAAATGGCATTCTTACAATAATTCTAAGGAATGTTACTGCCGACCTGGAAAAAATTCAAAGTGCATCTCCTGCCGGATTAATAAAAGCAATAAACACCAGGAATATAAATGAAGACACAGAATTTCAATTTAAAGTAGATAAAGATTATGCATCAAATGAAGTAATTAGCGCCGGAACAGGGAACGATTTATTAATAACCGTTTACAGTTCTGTTTTTGAAAAAAGAGAATCTGTAACGGATAAGTCCGATGAAAGATCCAAATGGGATTTTAATGCCGTTGTTATAGATGCCGGGCATGGCGGAAAAGATTTCGGAGCTATCGGCATAAACGGCGTGCGGGAAAAAGATATAAATCTTGGAATCGCATTAAAACTTGGAAAGCTTATTGAAAAAAATTTGAAAGACTTAAAAGTAGTTTATACTAGAAAAAATGATTCCTTTGTTGAACTTTTCAAAAGGGGGAAAATTGCTAATGAAAATGACGGAAGACTTTTTATTTCCCTTCACTGCAACTCAACGCCGAAAAAAAAATCGGATGCAAACGGGTTTGAAATTTATCTTCTTCGCCCCGGAAGAACCCAGGAAGCAATAGCAATTGCTGAGAGAGAAAACAGTGTAATTCAATTTGAGGATAATCCAGACCGTTATCAGAAGCTTACAGACGAAAATTTTATCCTGGTCAGCATGGCTCATTCTTCTTATATGAGGTATTCCGAAAAATTCTCCGGGATTTTAAACGAAATGTTCTCTAAAGACCTTAACTTAACTTCGCGCGGAGTGAAACAGGCCGGATTTTATGTCCTGGTCGGCGCCTCCATGCCTAGTGTTTTAATTGAATCGGGTTTTCTTTCAAATAAGGATGATGCAAAATATTTAAAAAGCGATAAAGGACAGCAGGAAATTGCCGAATCAATATTTAACGCCATAAAAAAATATAAGGAAGATTACGAGACGATTCTGCAGTCCGGACTTTAAATAAAAAATTCCTGCTTAAGCATTAATATCTTTATTTCTCTGTTTACCGGTAAGTTTCCCTTTTTCGCCGAATATCAATTTCTATTTTATTTATCCAGTTTTATTTTGCATTATCTGCTATTAAATACAATTTTGGATTATGAAAATTATTTTTACCCTGGTGTTATTGGCATTTCCCGTAATTTCATTAAGCCAGACAAATATCAGCGGAAAGATTACAGATCAAAATAGCGCTCCGCTTCCCGGAGCAAATATTTACCTAAAAGATACTTATGACGGCACATCATCCTCCGCTGACGGCAGTTTCTCCTTTTCAACTCAGGAAACAGGCGATGCGGTCTTAATAGTCAGCTTTATAGGCTATAAGCAGGTCGAAAGAAAAATTAAATTGAACGGAGAAAAGATATATCTTGAAATTAAACTTGAAGAAGATTCAAAAGAATTAGGTACGGTGGTTATTTCCGCGGGTTCTTTTGAAGCGAGCGATGAAAACAAGGCTGTTATACTGCGGCCTCTTGACATTGTAACAACCGCAGGAACCAGCGCAGATATTTACGGCGCACTGGAGACGCTCCCGGGTACACAGCAGGTTGGTGAAGCCGACGGTTTATTTGTAAGAGGAGGCTCGGCTTATGAAACAAAAACCATAATTGATGAAATGGTTGTCCAGAATCCTTTCTACAGCAGCGTTCCGGATATCCCGTCGAGAGGCAGATTTTCAGCCTTTTTATTTAAAGGAACTATCTTCAGCACCGGGGGTTACTCCGCACAGTATGGACAGGCTCTCTCCTCAGCATTAATTCTTAAAACTCAGGATCTTGCGGATGAAACACTTACCTCGATAAGCCTGATGCCGCTGGGATTCGGCGGATCGCATTCACAAAGGTGGGAAAATTCATCGTTGTCAAGTGAAATCTTTTTTTCAAATCTCGATCCTTTCTTTAAACTGCAAAAACAAAGAGTTGACTGGAAAATTGCTCCCAGAGGTCTTGAGGGTTCGGTAAACTTCAGACAGAAATTTTCCAATTCGGGAATGCTGAAATTATTTTCTTCCGTAAATGTCGGGGATCTTTCTTTATATATGAATAATCTCGACAATCCTTCCGTGAAAGATTTTTATGCTCAAAAGAGCGGTAATTACTATTTGAATGCAAACTATAGAGGTATAATTAATAATGACTGGACAGTTTTTTTAGGAACTTCATACAGCTATGATAAAGATAAAATTAAAATAGATTCCAACAGAGCAGGCGAAACCGAACAGCTTTCACAGGCTAAAATTACGATTACAAAAGATATAATTGACGGTTCATACCTGACTTTCGGCGGCGAAATACAAAATACTGTTTATGATAATACATTTAATGAGCTCAGTAAAAATTTAAACGAAGTTCTAACTGCCGGTTATGCAGAGGCTGATATCTTTTTTACCAATGATTTTGCTGGAAGAGCCGGAGTCAGAGCCGAATATTCAAAACTGCTGAATAAGGCTAATATTGCACCCCGCATTTCTCTGGCTTACAGGGTGGGGGATTATGACCAGTTTAATTTTGCTTTCGGAAATTTCTATCAGACTCCCGATAAAGATTTTCTAATGCAGACAACCGGTTTTGCCTTCGAAAAAGCTACTCACTACATTTTAAATTTTCAGCATATAGGAAATGAGCGGACCTTTAGAGTAGAAGTTTACTATAAAAAATACAGCGATCTTGCTAAAGGAACTGTTTACACATATCCTTATTTTGAGCTTCCGGTAATGCCTTTCAGCAGTCAGGGGAAAGGATATTCAAAAGGTATTGATGTTTTCTGGCGGGACAGGATGACATTTACTTATACCGATTATTGGATTTCATATTCATACCTTGATACGAAACGTGAATTCAGCAATTATCCGACAATTGCTTTTCCCACTTTTGCCACGCCCCATACCTTTTCAATTGTTACAAAGCATTGGATTCCTGCAATAACAACTAGTCTGGGAGTTACATATACTTTTGCAACCGGCAGACCGTACTTCAATCCGAATAATCCTGAATTCCTCGGGGATAAAGCAAAAAATTATAATAATTTAAGCCTTAGTTTCAGCTATTTAACCAATATTTTTAATAGTTTTACGATAATATTTTTCTCTGTTGATAATGTACCCGGTTTCAGAAATGTTTTCGGCTACAGGTATTCAACCAACGGAAGATATAAAGAACCTGTCCTTCCGACTGCTTTAAGATCAGCAATTATCGGAATGTTCATCAACATTGGACAGTCCAATCCATATTAGAATGGTTTTCCATTCGGCTAGGGAGATTTGGAAAAATTAATTATTAAAGCTGATCTGTAAATGTTAAACTAATAAGGAGATAAAATGAAGCTGTTTTTACCATTAATTATATCTTTAGCATTAATTGTAAATATTAATGCTGATGATGATAAATACATGAATGCTATGAAAAAAAATCTTGAAAAATTAGATTCGCTTTCAGATCTCAATTCTTTCCTGGATGCCGCAAATAACTTCGAAAGAATAGCGCTTGCTGAAAAGGATAAATGGCTTCCTTATTATTATGCGTCGTATGTTTATGTTATCGCAAGTTACATAGATACCGTAAAGGAAAAAAAAGATATTTACCTGGATAAAGTTGATCAGCTTATTAATATTGCGGATTCTCTTGAACCGAATCAATCGGAGATATACACATTAAAAGGGATGTCGGCTCAGGCCCGGATGTCGATTGACCCGATGAACCGCTGGCAGAAATACGGCAATGAGGCAAACAGCAGTTTTCAAATGGCAATGGATCTCGACACGCTGAATCCGCGGCCCGAATATTTACTGGGGATGGGAATCTACTATACTCCTCAACAATTCGGCGGGGGCCCTGCTGCTGCCAAACCGTATTTCGAAAGTTCTATCAAAAAATTTAATGAGTTTAAGCCAGCAGATGATTTAATGCCTCACTGGGGCAGAAATCAAGTTGAAGATATGCTGAAGAGAATCGGGGAATAGGAGTGTTTAAAAATCATCAGAGATGGGATCTCGCCCATCTCTGAATTTTAATTTGCTTTTACCAGCCTCTTTTGCCGCCCCCGCGGTTTCCGCCTCTGCCTCCTCCTCCTCTGCTGTCTCTTCCGCCCGATCTCCCTTTGTCTCTCTGGGGACGTGCTTCGTTAACAATTATTTTTTTGCCTTTTAATTCTTTAGTGTTCAATTCGTTAATTGCTTTCTGCGCTTCTGCCTGACCCGGCATTTCTACAAATCCAAATCCTTTCGATTCACCTGAAAACAAATCTCTGATTATTTTAACACTCTTTACGTTACCATAAGGCGTAAATAATTCCTGCAGCTCAAGATCATTTACATCTTTTGATAAGTTCCCGACGTAGATATTCATTGTACTTTCCTTTTTTTTAAATTAATGTATTATGTATAAGACTTTTTAATGGAAATACTGTTTGTGGGTTTGATTAAAAGGCCTTTAAGTAAAGTTAAATATTTTTTTTAAGAACCAAAAGCTGAATAACCACTGCTAAATAAAAAATATCGGTTAGATAATTTTAATTTCCGGTGGGTTAATTATTTATACAGAACAAAAAAAATACAAAAAAGTGATAATAGCAAATTCAATTTTCGCTAATTTTCCGTAAATAATCGGGTAAAATTAAATTATAAATTTATTCGTTTTGTAAAAGTGAGCAAACTCATGTTTTCCATTTTGAAAAGATATTTTGAATGGATTCAGAAAGATGCTCCTAAGGGAGGCGTCGATAAATATCCTGAATTGGATAAAAACGGGGAAACATCGGTAAAGGGAATTTTTGTTATGGGGGATTTAACAGGAATTCCTTTATTAAAGTTAGCCTCCGAAAGCGGCGCAAATGTTATCAGGTACCTCAACAAAAATGAAACCTTTCAGAAAGAAAGACAGGCAAATAAAAATAAAGATATACTTGATGTTATTATTGTCGGTGCAGGGCCTTCCGGGATCTCAGCAGGCCTGGAACTGCTGAAAAGAAACTACAGGTTTAAAATTCTCGATTCATCAAAAAAATTCTCAACTATTCTGAATTTCCCGAGAGCAAAACCGATCTACGCTGAACCTTCCGGGTTTATTCAGCAGGCTCAGCTAAAGATAAAAGACGGCACCAAGGAAACTCTCCTTGAAGATCTTTACTTCCAGATTAATGATAAAGCTCTTCCGATAGAAGAAGAGATAAAAGCAGAAAAAATTACAAAAGTAAAAAACTATTTTGAAGTTTCAACAAATAAGGGAGAATATTATGCTCTGCGCGTGCTCCTCGGGATAGGGAAGTCGGGGAATTCAAAAGAGCTAAAAGTACCGGGAGAAGAGCTGCCGAAAGTATTTAATAAGCTTTTCGATCCTGCCGATGCCCGGGGGCAAAACGTACTTGTTGTAGGGGGAGGAGATTCCGCCCTGGAAGCAGCCGTTGCAGTTTCGCCCTTTGCCGAATCAGTTACACTCTCATACAGAGGCTCATCATTTTCCCGTCCGAAAGAAGGAAATATTGAAAAGCTCATGAGAATTGTTAAAGAAGGCAGAATTAATTTAATGCTTCAAACCGAAATAATAAGAATTACAGAAGATGAAGTAACTCTAAAAGAAAATACAGGCAGAGAAATCAATTTCAAGAATTCTATGGTATTTGTTTTAATCGGGAAAGAACTTCCTTTTGAATTCTTCAAACGGTCAGGGATAAAGATGGAAGGCGAAATGTCTTTTACTTCCAAGCTGATGTTTGCAGAGCTGCTTCTTATATCATGCGTAATTTATTTCGGGAAAGCAAGCCTGCCTATTTCATCGATAATAAATAAATTCCGGGCCGACAGCTGGCAGGATGCATTTCTTAATTTAATTAATATAAAATTCCTTTCAGATTTTTTTACCGTTCCTCTAAAGGAATTTATACCGGGAGTTTTGTCGTCCAACTGGCTTAAGGGAGTTGAAGGTTTAATTGCATATTTAACTTTCATCTGCGCAGTGATTTTGGGATTGTACCTGCTCCTGTATTTTTTTAGAAATATTAAAAAATATTTTTCTACAAAATGGCGGATAATAAAATACAGCTATCTCATTTCAGCCGGAACTTTTTTCCTGGTTGTTTTTTTCGGCAGCAGGTATTTCGGTTTAAGACTTCTGAATGAATCACCCGGCTTTTACTATACATTTTTATACTCGCTTACAATATTGATATTCGGCTTGAGACGGATTTATTCCCGGCCCACAAGTTATATTAAAGCGCAGACATGGACTTTAATTCTTATCCAGGTATTTCCTCTGTTCATTCTCCCTGAAATAATATTTCCCTTTCTTGGGGAAAAAGGTGCTTTAGGAAGCAGCAGCGGTTTTATATTGACACAGGTTTTCCCCAATGAAAGTTACTGGCGTTCATACGGTTTTATTTTAGCCTGGCCGTTGAATATCGGAAATTTATTCGATGGGAATATCACTGCTTTCTGGTTTATATTCAGCATGATACAAACATTTCTTTTCATCCCCTTAATAATCAGATATTGGGGAAAAGGCGCATACTGCGGCTGGATATGTTCCTGCGGAGCATTGGCTGAAACATTGGGAGATGAATACCGGACTAAAATGCCGCATGGTGAAGGACCAAAAAATATGGAGCTCGCGGGGCAGTATGTTTTAGCATTTGCTTTCTTAATTACACTTGCAAAATTAATTGCAGTTGCCGGAGATTTCAACGTCCCGCTTATTAACTCCTCATTAAGTTCAATAGCCGGAGGCGGAAGACAAATCTACACTCTTATAGTGGATATTATTTTTGCTGGCGTGCTGGGCTTTGGAGTTTACTTCTTTTTGAGCGGAAGAGTCTGGTGCAGATTCCTATGCCCTTTAGCCGCTCTTATGCATATCTACACAAGATTTTCCCGGTACAGGATTTTTGCCGATAAGAAAAAATGCATATCATGCAATATCTGTACGAAGGTCTGCCATATGGGTATTGATGTAATGAATTATGCAAATAAAGGAATCCCGATGAATGACGTTGAGTGTGTAAGCTGTTCTGCGTGCATTGTAAACTGCCCTACCGAAGTTCTGTCATTTGGATTGCTGCCTGAAGCGGATACAAACAATAAATCTTACGCAAGAGCTAAAGGTTTTCCTAAAGAAAATTGGTTAAGCGGATTGTGAATAAAAAGCTGCAGCTGAAACGCTGCAGTTTAAAATAGATTCGCAAATCAAGAATTAATATCTTCTTCCGCTTCTTTCCCTCTGCGGCCTTGCTTCGTTAACATTAATTCTCTTCCCTTTAAGCTCATAGGTATTCAGCGATTCAAGCGCTTTTTGGGCTTCAGCTTTTCCGGGCATTTCCACAAACCCAAATCCTTTCGAAGTTTGGCTGAACATATCGCGGATAATTTTCACACTGCTAACTTTCCCATGCTGGGAAAAAAGTGATTTAAGATCGTCTTCCTTTACATCGGATGCTAAGTTACCGACAAAAATATTCATTTTATTCTCCTTTAAAAGTTTATAGTAATATATAACTAACCCGGCTGTAGTAATGAATATAACTTAACCGTTTTAGCTGACTCTGTATAAAAAAATAGGATAAGAAAGTGAGGATTTTTGAAAAGTCACTCTATCTTAAGTTTTCTTCAGAACTCTTTCAATGTAGCTTATTTTAGTCTTACTTACAAATTCTTAAATCAACTAAAAACGTTTTCGGGTATGGTTCGTTGCCTGGTTCGGAGCGCCCACTTTTCTGTATACGCAAGAGAAAATAAAATGAGCTGACCTACGAAAGAGCAAAAAGCCGGCAATGAACTATACCCGGTGTTGGCAGCTGGGCTTATTCTTTAGCTGTTTTATTAGAAACAACTTTTTAAGGTTTAACAGTAGTCGAATTTGAAAATTGAAGCTCCGTATTTTCATTATAAAGCTTTTGCAATTCATTAAAATTATCGTCAACATTGATCATTAATGTGCTGGTTTTATTCATTAACTCAATTTTATCAGCCGGCATGTTTTTTACACTCATGGTGGAATCAGCAGAAATAGGCGGTCGATTATAATAAATGTGCTCACTTCCCAATACTGAGGCCAAATCATGACACAATACATCGAGAATTGGGTGCGCACCCCACCAATCCGGAACTCCATAAGTATTTGGATCCAGTTTCCCTTGCTGATATTTCATCCAAACATCACCAGCAGATTCGAACTGTTCCGATGAAATATTCACCAGCTGCCTGTCAGGATCAACGAGCATCCATCTCCTATCATAGTTATTCCAGACTTCGCACACAACATGGTAAATATGATGTCCGGGATACAGATAGGTGGCAAATCCGTAACGTACCCTTACAGGAATTCCCTGGTGTTTCAATATGGAAGCAAGTAGTATGGCATGATACCGACATGATACAACCAAACGCTCGGCGGGCTTGCGGTCAAAAACCAGTCCATTGGGATTGTAGGTTTTTAGTCCGGCAAGAATGGTTTGCACGGTTGGATATCTTAAATCCTCATAGGTTCTTTCTTCGGGAATCTGATCGCGATAAAGGGGCAGATCGGCGACCGGATGAATCAGCTGCGATTTGATCAGTTTGCATATCACTGAAATAGAATCAGGAAGTTGAGCATACATTGATTCATATTCGCCCGGATTGGTATACAAACTATATTTACGATAAAAATCTAAATTATTTTTATCTAATTGAGCCATCACGCAACTTTGCAAAACAAAGTATAACAGCAAAATAGTAAATATTAATTTTTTCATATTTTTCTTTTTTTAATCATTATG
>DAISZW010000008.1:0-36710 GCA_036824595.1 Ignavibacteriaceae bacterium | reverse complement strand
CCGGGGAAGCATATTTTGAGCCTGGTTTGGGATTGATGTATTGAAAAGTTTTGAATGACTGGCCAAAAATTGAAAAACAGAGAAGGAACCAACCTGTAAATAAAAATTTTTCCATCCGCAGCACATTTTTGTATAAGAAAATCTTTTTGAGAAAAATTACAGTTTTAAAAGAAAAAAAAATTTCTTTTTCATTCAAGCTTTCTTCTTCTATCCTGATAAAATAAATTCCGGATGCTGAAAATCATTGCGTCCAGGTAAACTTATAATTACCCGCGTCCTGCACTTTTTTAAGCAGAACCTGATCGTTAAATCTATTCCGGATTTTTACATTTTTTTTACAATAAATTATTTTTGTTTTACTATACATTCAGGCATCACCCTTCTTCAAGTTTTCTTATATTTACTTTAATAAAAATTCTTTTTTAACCTTTTAATAAAATCATGGCAGAAATTTTAACAAAACAAGAACCTGAAGTAACTTTAGAAACCGCCGTTGAACACGGCTTAATTGAAGAAGAGTACCGGAGGATTTTGAAAATTTTAGGGAGAGTTCCTACTTTTACGGAGCTTGGAATTTTCAGCGTAATGTGGAGCGAGCATTGCAGCTATAAAAATTCCATCGCATTGCTTAAGACCTTGCCCAGGAGCGGAGGAAAACTTCTCGTAGGTGCCGGCGAAGAGAATGCCGGGTTAGTCGATATTGGAGACGGGCTTGCAGTTGCATTTAAAATCGAAAGCCATAATCACCCTTCTGCTGTAGAACCCTACCAGGGAGCAGCAACGGGAGTCGGCGGAATAATGAGGGATATTTTTACAATGGGAGCAAGGCCTATAGCATCACTTAATTCACTCAGGTTCGGATCAATAAAGGATGCACGCACACGTTATCTCTTCGATGGAGTTGTCCGCGGAATAGGGGATTACGGCAACTGCTTCGGAGTTCCGACAATAGCCGGCGAAGTTTATTTTGATGAATCTTACCAGGATAATCCGCTGGTGAATGCAATGGCTGTCGGTATTGTAAAAAGGGAAAATGTAGCAAGCGCAGTTGCTAAAGGCGAAGGCAACCCGGTCATGATTGTAGGTTCGTCTACAGGGAGAGACGGAATACATGGAGCAACATTTGCATCCGAGGAAATTTCTGAAAAATCGGAAGCTAAACGCCCGTCTGTGCAGGTGGGCGATCCGTTTACTGAAAAATTACTTCTTGAAGCATCACTAGAAATAATTAAGAATGGCTGGCTGGTTGGAATTCAGGATATGGGTGCCGCAGGGATTTCATGCTCTACAAGCGAGATGAGTGCTAAAGGAAAATCCGGAATGAAAATCGACCTCAATAAAGTGCCTCTTAGAGAAAAAGGAATGACTGCATATGAGATAATGCTTTCGGAAAGCCAGGAAAGAATGTTATGTGTTGTAAAGAAAGGATTTGAAAATAAAGTTAAAGAAGTTTTTCAAAAATGGGATCTGCACTGTGAAATTATCGGAAAAGTTACAAATAACGGTATTCTGCATATAAATTATGAAGGGGAAGAAAAAGCAGCCATACCTGCATATGAACTCGTACTTGGGGGAGGAGCGCCTGTTTATAAAAGAGAAACAAAAGAGCCGCCTTACCTGAAAGAACTGCGTGCTTTCGATTTTTCAAAGCTGCCCCAGCCGGAAAATCTGCAGGAAGTTTTTCTAAAAGTTTTTTCATCACCTAATATTGCTTCAAAGAAATGGGTTTACGAGCAGTACGATTCGATGGTAAGAACGAATACTATAGTGGGACCCGGCTGCGATGCGGCGGTCATGTATATTAAGGATTCTAAAAAAGCCCTGGCGATGAAAACCGACTGCAATTCCCGTTATGTTTATCTAAATCCGAAAGAAGGGACAAAAATTGCAGTTGCCGAATCTGCACGGAATATTGTCTGTTCGGGCGGTATTCCTCTTGCAATTACTAACTGCCTGAACTTCGGAAATCCGTACAAACCGGAAATCTACTGGCAGTTTAAGGAAGCAATTCAAGGAATGGGAGAGGCCTGCCGATTCTTTGATACACCGGTTACCGGCGGCAACGTAAGTTTTTATAATGAATCTCCCAACACTGCTGTTTATCCTACCCCGACAATAGGAATGGTCGGATTGATCGAAAATCTTGATAATATAACAACATCTTATTTTAAGAATGACGGCGATATCATTTATTTACTCGGTGAAGATTTTGAGGAGATGGGGGGAAGCGAGTACATGAAGATAGTCCATGATAAAATGGCGGGTGATTCTCCTAAGCTTGACCTGGTTCGGGAAAAGAAGCTGCATGATATTACATTGGAACTGATCAGAAAAAAATTAATTAACTCTGCTCATGATATTTCTGAGGGAGGAATTGTTGCAGCAGCAGCAGAGTGCTGTATAATGAATGAAGAAAATCCAATCGGTGCCGAAATAAATATCCCGGTAAAAACAAGGGAGGATTTTACTCTTTTCTCCGAATCGCAGTCAAGAATTATAATCTCTGTCCCGCAAAAAGGAAAAGATGAATTTGAGAGGCTCCTGCGAAAAGAAAGACAAGTATTTACAGAAATAGGAACAACCGGGGGGAAAAGTTTCAAAGTAAATAATAAAATTAATATCGGTTTGAGTCAACTTTCTGATCTTTATTTTAATACTATTTCAAGAATTATGGCGGTCTGATCTTCCTATCGATGATTAAATTTAAAATTTTAGATAAAATTAAAAACACGAAGCTTTATTTAAATTTCCGAAAGCTTCGGTTCTTTTTATATCATATTCCTATTTACCGGAAGACGGCGGATTTCGTAAAACATTATTTCGGCGGTCTGTATTTCCGCATAGATGAGCATCATGTTTTTTTGCTTTCAGGGGGATTAGCGTTTTCACTTTTCGTCTGCATTGTCCCGTTTATTTTGATAATCTTCGCCGTTGCAGGTACGCTTCTCGATTCCACAGAAATGCAGTTCCAAATCAGTATGTTTATTGATACGATAATTCCATATTCCCAATATGCCGAGTATGTGAAGGATATAATCTTCGCAAGGATTAACGAGGTAATTGAATATAAAAATATCGCCGGATTAGTGGGTATATTCGGACTTCTGTTTGCAGCAAGCGGTTTGTTCAGCAGCATGCGCACAATTTTAAACAAGATCTTCGGACTTAAAGTTGAAGAACCTTTTCTTTTAGGCAAGCTCAAAGATTTTGCATTAGTATTAATGGTAATCCTGATATTTTTCTTTTCAATTATTTTAATGCCTGCTCTCGATATTTTTCTGCGTATTGCTTCAAGATTTGAAAATCTCCAATTTTTTCAGTCAAGACTTCTTGAACAAATCCTAGTTTCCTCTCTTTCTTTGCTTATTATTTTTATTCTTTTTTCAATCCTTTATTTTGTTGTTCCGAAAATAAAAATCGGGAGGAGAGCCGTATTTATCGGTGCGCTCTGGGCGGCTTTGCTTTGGGAGGCTGCAAAACAAGCTTTCGGCTTTTATATTTATAATTTCGGAACGCTAGGGAAAATCTACGGTACCTACGCATTAATTGTTGTAGTGGCTTTCTGGATTTATTACGCCTCAATTGTTTTTATTATCGGAGCGGAAATAGGAAAGCTGTATTCCGAGAGGAAATACACGGAACAAAGAGTTCGGGAAATTATTGACTAGTGATTTAAGATACTTCCCATACTATTCTTGATTTTTTCTAAAATTAATTTGACAAATAGTTTTTTATTGTTTATCTTAAATCAGATAAAATTATCCGATTATAAAATGACTGTAATTTTTTCAAAAAAATGCGAATATGGACTTCAGGCGGTGCTTTACCTCGCTGCTCATATGGATGAAAGTGTTGTTTCAGCAGAAGAGATTGCAAATAAGCTGAATATACCTAAGGAGTTTGTTTCTAAAATTCTTCAGAGTCTTACCGAAAGCGGAATAGTTTACTCCAAAAAAGGGAAGGCGGGCGGTTTTGCTTTAGCTAAGAAGCCTGAAAAAATTAAGTTAATCGATATTGTTGCTGCAATAGATGGACTCGGAATGTTCAGCAGCTGCGTTTTAGGTTTTCCGAACTGCAACCCGGATAATCCTTGTCCTTTACATGACAAATGGGGTGAACTCAGATCCAAAGCTTACGATATGCTGACTCAAGAAAATCTCGACGCATTTAAGGAAAAGACCTTGACTAAAGTCAGAAATTTATAATTTTTTTAACAATAAATCAGATAAAATTGTCTGATAATGAAAGATAAAAAGAAATATATAAAGAATAATGAAAAACCGGTGCAGAAGAACAGGTTCATAATTCAATCTGCATTTGCTTTACTTTGTATCTGGATAGGGATTGAGTTCTATTTATTTGTTCATTCTTTGGAAGCTGACGGGGCTTCAGCTTTCTATAACAGACCGCCGGGAGTCGACGGTTTCCTTCCTATTAGTTCTTTAATGAGCTTTTATCTTTTCCTGAAAACCGGGATAATTCATTCCGCTCATCCTGCCGGCTTCTTCATTTTCCTTTCAATTGTTTTGATGTCTCTTGTCTTCGGTAAATCATTCTGCAGCTGGCTTTGCCCGGTTGGATTCATCTCGGAGCTCGTGGGAGATTTCGGCGAAAAGATGATGAAGAAAATATTCAGACGGAAGAAGAAATTAATCCTTCCGAAATTGTTGGACTATCCATTGCGAAGCTTAAAATATTTATTGCTAGGATTTTTATTCTACTCGGTTTTCTTTTTAATGACAGATATTGCATTAAAAGCATTCCTCGACAGTCCTTATAATTTAACGGCCGATATAAAAATGTATTACTTCTTTGCAGATATCAGCCGTACGGCATTAATCATTATTGCGGCTCTTTTTATCCTTTCAATTTTTATAAGAAATTTTTGGTGCAGATTCCTGTGTCCATACGGTGCACTCCTTGGCATCTTCTCGATTTTAAGTCCGAACAAAGTTAAAAGAAATCCGGTAAGCTGCATTGACTGCGGACTTTGCACAAAGGTTTGTCCATCCAATATTAAAGTAGATAAAGTAAAAACCGTCGTGTCGGATGAATGCACTGCATGCATGAATTGTGTTGATGTTTGCCCGGTTGCAGATACCTTGGAATTAAAATCTCTTTTGCCGAAGAAGAAAAAAATAAATAAGAAAGCTGTTGCAATAGGAGTAGTTTCAATTTTTATGGCTGTTACCGGCTTTGGAATAATAACAGGAAACTGGCAGAATAATATCTCGCGGGATGAATATCTCTTCTTGCATAAGAAAATAAAAACATTCGGCCATCCGACAGGTACGGAAGCAGTTGAGAAGTATAATAAAGATACCGAAGAAAAATTTTTAGAAGGGCGAAAAATAAAAGTTAAAGAACCGGGTAATGGAAGTTTAATTTTAAAAGAAGATGAAAAAAACACAAATTAATACTATGGAGATTTTATGAAGAATAATAAAAAATCGATTTTAATTACTTTAATTCTACTTGCAGTGATCACAATCCCTGCAATTTTATTCCTGCATGGATGCGAAGAAACATATTCTAATGAAATTCAGGGGGAAGAATATGCAAGATTAACTTACGCACCTTACGTCCCGGCACCGATTACAAGAAAACATTCTACCAAGGTGATAATCAATCTTGAAACAACTGAGGTTACTAAAAGATTGGCGGACGGTGTTGAGTACACATTCTGGACTTTTGGCGGGGAAGTTCCCGGAAAATTTATAAGAGTTAAAGAAGGCGATCTGGTGGAGTTCAATCTGCACAACAGCCCTACAAGCAAAATGCCTCATAATATCGATCTTCATGCGGTAACCGGACCCGGAGGAGGAGCAACTTCTTCTTTTACAGCCCCGGGACATACTTCAACATTTTCATTTAAGGCGATTAATGCCGGCTTGTATGTTTACCATTGTGCAACTGCTCCTGTTGGCCTTCATATCGCAAACGGAATGTATGGACTTATACTTGTCGAACCTAAAGAGGGGCTTCCTCCGGTAGATCATGAGTTTTACATAATGCAGAGTGAATTTTATACTGAAGGAAAGAACGGGGAAACAGGTGTACAATCTTTTTCACAGGAAAAAGCTGTTAATGAAGAACCTGAATATGTTGTATTTAACGGTTCAGTCGGATCCTTAACCGGTGATAAAGCTGTTAAAGCCAAAGCAGGCGAAACAATCAGGCTATACGTTGGGAACGGCGGTCCGAACCTGGTTTCCTCATTCCATGTTATAGGAGAAATTTTTGATAAAGTTTATGGTGAAGGCGGAACCATCGTATCTCAAAAAAATGTACAGACTACCTTAATTCCTGCCGGCGGTTCCGCAATAGTCGAGTTTAAAGTTGATGTCCCCGGCACATACATTCTTGTTGATCACTCGATTTTCCGCGCTTTCAATAAAGGTGCGATAGGAATGATGCAGGTTTCAGGTGAAAACAATTTTGCAATATACTCGGGTAAACAAAAGGATGAGATTTACCAAGCTTCTGATTTAGAAGTTAAAACTTCTATAAATCCCTTTCAGCAGGAATCCGATGAAGATGAAAAGCAAGCCGTTAATTCAAATGATTTAAAATTGATGGGTCAAGGTATATTCAAAAACACCTGCGTACCGTGTCATCAGGCAAATGGTGAAGGGATTCCGAATGTTTTTCCGCCGTTAGCCGGATCAGATTATTTAAATCAAAATAAAGAAAGAGCAATTAGTACAGTTATAAACGGAATTCAGCAGCCTATAACCGTAAACGGAAAAAGCTACAACGGCATCATGCCTCCTTCAAATTTAAATGACGAACAGGCTGCAGCAGTTTTAACATACGTATACAGCCAGTGGGGTAATTCCGGGAAAGTTGTAACCAAAGATGAAGTAAGTAAAATAAGATCGAAGAAAGTAGCTGCAGGCAAATGAAAGTAATTATAAGAAATATTATCCCATCAGTTTTTATAATCTTAGGGATGTTTAATCAAATTACTGCTCAGGATTCAAAAATGGTTTACATCTCCGGCGGCGATTACATTCCTTTATACAAGGATGATAGCGGAGAGAATAAAATAAAAGTAGAACCATTTTATATGGATGTATATCCTGTAACCAATGCTCAATTTCTTGAATTTGTGAAGTCTAATCCTAAATGGCAGAGATCAAAAGTTAAAAGAATATTTGCCGACAAATCGTATTTGAAACATTGGCAGAATGATTTGGAATTGGGTGAAAAAATCAATCCCAAAAGTCCGGTTACAAATGTTTCCTGGTTTGCCGCTAAAGCTTATGCAGGGTGGGCAGGAAAAAGACTTCCAACGGTTGCTGAATGGGAACTGGCTGCATCAGCAAGCAAAAATAAACCAAATGCATATGGAGATGAAAAAGTAATTAAAACAATTCTTGATTGGTACTCAAAAAGATCTTTGGAACAGCTTCCGCCGGTCGGATCCGCCGATAAAAATTATTGGGGGATATATGATTTACATGGTTTGATCTGGGAATGGACTTATGACTTCAATACTGCGCTGGTTTCCGGTGAATCAAGAGGCGATATTAGTCTTGAAAGGAGCCTCTTTTGCGGCAATAGTGCGAACAGTTCAACAGATGTAAAAAATTACCCGGCTTTTATGCGATACGGTTTCAGGAGCAGCTTAAAAGCTAATTATACAGTACATAATCTTGGATTCAGGTGCGTTAAGGATGCAAACAGCAATTAAATTTTTGGGAGATAGAAATGAAAACAAAAATAGTAAATATAGCAGCAGTTTTGATCTTTATCCTGGTTTCAAACTCTCAGGTTTATGCTCATTGCGACGGCTTGGATGGCCCGGTTGTTCAAGCAGCCCAAATGTCTCTAGAAACAGGCAATATTAATTTTACACTCATATGGATTAATAAAGAATCTGCAGAAGAAGTAAATAAAGTTTTTCAGAAGACATTAAGTGTCAGGGGCCTCTCTCCTGAAGCAAAGGAACTCGCAGATAACTACTTCTTTGAAACTGTGGTGAGACTGCACAGAATGGGAGAAGGAGAAAGTTATACGGGGCTTAAACCTGCCGGCCGCGATCTTGGTCCTGCCATACCGGCAGCGGATTTAGCTGTCGAAAAGAATTCTTTAGAGCAGCTTCAAAATATCTTGCAGGAATCCTTTCAAGCTAAATTAAATGAATTATTTGAGAAAGTAATTCATACGAAGAATTTCGATAAGAATGATGTTGATGCAGGAAGAGAGTTCGTAGAGACTTATGTGAACTTTATACATTTTGCCGAAAAATCCTATCAGTTAAATTCTGATGTCCATGTGAACCATGAAGAGCAGCATAAATTTTAAATTTATTTTTTAAAGGAGAAAAATGAAAAAATATATAATAACAGCGGCTGCGGCAATTGGGGTAATTTTCGCCGTTCTTTTTATTCTGAACTTTACAAAAAGCTATGAAAAAAATCATCATCACGATACGGAAAAAATAGACTTTTCCTCAAAAAAAACTTCAGAAGGTGAAGAGAAAAATCATTCATGCTGTTCATCTGAAGAAGATGCGGGAGAATATTCGGAAAATTCCATTTATCAGCTTGAATCTGAATGGACAAATCAATGGGGAAAAAAATTTTCATTAGGGGAATTGGAAGGGAGCCCTGTAGTATTAACTATGTTTTTTGCAAGCTGCACCTATGCCTGTCCGATTCTTATAAACGACATGAAGAAAATTGAAAATGAAATCCCTGAAGAAAAATTGTCATCCTATAAGTTTGTATTAGTCTCAATTGATCCTGAAAGAGATACGCCGGAAAAACTGGAAAAATTTGCGGAAGAGAAAAATCTCGATACAAAAAGATGGACTCTGCTCACCGGCAGTTCCGATGATATTATGGAGCTGGCAGCCTTAACCGGGTTTAAATACAAAAAAGATAAAAGCGGCGATTTCTCTCATTCAAATTTGATTACGTTCTTAAACAAAGAAGGTGAAATTCTGCATCAGCAGTTTGGACTAAACCAGGACATATCCGGATCAACAAAGATTTTATTAAGCAAATATTAATAAGAAACGGAGTAAGTATGTACGAAATAAATAAGTTAAATAGTGAAGAATTTTCTTCACTTACTTTATCGGAAATTGTAACTAAAAATTACAAAGCTGCCGAAGTATTTGAAAGATATGGATTAGATTTCTGCTGCAGAGGAAATAAAATGATTTCCGAAGCATGCTTGGAAAAAGGGCTGAGCCTTGAGCAGGTACTTTCAGAATTGAAAAACTTGAACGGAAACGGGAAAGAAAATCATTTTGATTTTAGTGAATGGGACATAAGCATCCTTGCAGACTATATAGTTCACAAACACCATGATTATATAAGAAAGATGATCCCGGCAATTACACAGCATACTCAAAAGGTTGCCTCTGTGCATGGGGCAAATCATCCTGAAGTAATTGAAATTGCAAAGCACTTTTCGATTGTGTACAAAGATCTAAAACAGCATATGATGAAAGAAGAACAGATGCTGTTTCCCTTTATAAAATATCTTACCAAGGTAGAAGAGAATAAATCCGCCGCAGAACGCCCGTTTTTCGGAACAGTAAAAAATCCGATAAAGATGATGGAAATAGAACATCAAAATGCGGGCGATGAAATGTTTGAAATAAGGAAACTATCAAATAACTACACTCCTCCCGATGATGCATGCAACACATACAAAGTTAGTTTCCAGGAGTTAAAAGAATTTGAAGAGGATCTTCACCAGCATGTACACCTTGAAAATAATATCCTGTTTCCCAAGGCAGTTCTGCTTGAGGAGGCAATGTTCGGATCTTACTTGAATTCTATCTGAGCAGAAATGTGATCTGAATTAATTCTTTTCTCGTTTTTAACTGTATTATTATAAAGGTGAAACATGAATTGCAAAATTCTTTGGTCTGTTAAAGAACAGGCCGATGTAAGTCTGGAAAATTTTTCTAAAGTTAAACCCGAATAAAAGCCTGCATAATGAAAAAGATTGCAGGCTGTTCTTTTGTTATTACTTTTATCTGGTTTGGTTTTATATGTGCAATTAGTTTTATGGAAGCTCCGGTAAAGTTTACAGCGCCATTGCTTTCCCTGGAGGCGGGACTTGATGTGGGGCGGACAGTATTCGCAGCTTTGAACAAAATTGAAATTTTTTTTGCAGTCATCAGTTTAATTCTGCTTTTTATCGATAGTTTTAATAAAAGAATAAAAACAGTTTTTCTGTTTATACTAATAATTTTAGCTTTACAGACTTTCTGGCTTCTACCTTCTCTCGATGAAAGAGCAGAAATAATTATTGGAGGAAAGACTCCCCCGGATTCGAATATACATTTCTACTATATTATCCTTGAAATAATTAAAGCATTTTCTCTATTCTTTTTAGGTCTGTTGCAAATTAATCATTTCAAATTAAAATCCTTGCAAGAAAATGTGAATAAAAATGCAGCGGCATAATTGTCTTAAATTTTTATCTCACGACCATCATCATGGATTAATGCTTTCCCAGCTTATCAAAAAGGGAGCTCCAAGGTTTAAAACATTTCCGAATTCTCTTGAAGGCAAGCGCCAATACACAATACAATTTTATCAGGTTAATTTATCCAATCATTTTTATGAAGAAGAAAATTTATTATTCCCTTTTGTTAAAGGGAAAGACGATTCTATTGATAATTTATGTGATGAGCTGATCAATGAACATAAAATCATTACACAATTCATTGATTCTCTGGAGGATAAGACTGATATTGAAGAGAAACTCGATCAGCTTGGAATCCTGCTGACGTCGCATATAAGAAAAGAGGAGAGGGAATTATTTCCCAAAATCCAGCACGTATTTAATGATGAAGATTTATTAAGTTTGGAACAAAAATTAAAAAGAACAGGTTGAATTTCTAAAGTGCCGTCCTTTTGCTTTAACTATTGAATACTTTATTAAAACCAGAATGGAATTAAAAGCAAAACTACTCTCATTATTCCCGCCGACGCAATGGAGACTGCCTGTCATAATAACTATGGGGATTTTATCTGGTCTGCTGCTGCTGATTTTACAAATATCCAATGCTCCTTCATACTTATCGGACGATCCACGGGCCTGCATCAATTGCCATGTAATGACTACTGAATACGCTTCATGGCAGAGAAGCAGTCATGCCAGGGTTGCAACCTGCAACGATTGCCATGTACCGCAAAGTAATCCAATTAGCACATATGCTTTTAAGGCAAGCGACGGATTGAGGCACTCTTTTATGTTTACATTCAAGCTGGAACCGCAGGTAATTCAGATAAAGGAAGCCGGCGCCAATGTAGTTCAAAGAAACTGCATGAGGTGCCATGAAAATCAGGTGCATAGAACTTACTTAAGCAAAACAATAGATCTTGAAGAACGGGACGCAGGCATTGGAAAATTCTGCTGGGATTGCCACCGGGAGACACCTCACGGAAGAGTGAAAAGTCTTTCGGCCTATCCGCATGCAAGAGTTCCCGAATTAAAACCTGCTGTTCCGGAATGGCTTCAGGGTTTGAGTAATTCAAAATAAAAAATGGATTTGTTAAAATGGGAAAATTACAAAATCTCATAGCAGAAAAACCCTGGATTGGATGGGTTTTATTTTTTTCAACATTAGTCGTGGTTTTTTTAATCGGCGTATTCGGCGCATCGATAGTTGAAAGAAGAGCCGAAACCCGTTTTCTTTTCAGTGCTTCAAAACCTATAAAAGATTTCGAACCCCGGAATGAAGTTTGGGGAGAAGCATTTCCCCGGCAGTGGGAAACATATCAGCATACTCTGGATACAAATTTTGCGACCAAGTATGGAGGTAACATAACTATAGATATGCTGGAAAGATATCCCAATCTTGTCGTACTTTGGGCCGGATATTCATTTGCCAAAGGATATAACCAGGGAAGAGGACACATGCATTCAATTGAGGATGTCAGGAATACTCTTAGAACCGGGCAACCTCAACCCTCTACGTGCTGGACATGCAAAAGCACAGACGTTCCGAGAGTAATGAATAAAATGGGAGCAGCTGATTTTTATAAATCGGGATGGTCAGACCTGGGATCTGAAATTACAAATCCGATCGGCTGTGCGGATTGCCATGATCCCAAAACTATGAATTTAACAATAACACGTCCAGCTTTAATTGAAGCTTTTCGAAGGCAAGGGAAAGAGATTAATAAAGCATCGCACCAGGAGATGCGTTCTCTGGTTTGCGCACAGTGCCATGTTGAATATTATTTTAAAGGAAAGGAGGCTCAGTATTTAACTTTTCCCTGGGACGATGGCCTTACGGTTGAGTCAATTGAAGCATATTACGATAGTGTTGAACATGTAGATTTCGTTCATTACCTAAGCAGGACTCCCATTTTAAAAGCTCAGCACCCTGATTGGGAAATTGCACAGTTCGGTATTCATGCCGAAAGAGGAGTTGCTTGCGTTGACTGCCATATGCCTTACAGATCCGAGGGAGGAGTAAAATTTACTAATCATCAGATTGTCAGCCCGGTAATGTATATCTCTTCTGCCTGCCAGGTTTGTCACCGCCAGGAGGAAGAAACACTTCTGAAAAATATATACGACAGGCAGGATAAAATAAGACAACTTATAGAAACTGCCGAGGGAATTTTGGTTAAAGCACATATTGAAGCAAAAACCGCCTGGGATAATGGAGCAGCCGAAGATGAAATGAAACAGGTAATGACTTTAATAAGGCATGCCCAGTGGAGATGGGACTTTGTTGGAGCCAGTCATGGTGCAAGTTTCCATGCGCCGATAGAATGCGCAAGAATACTTGGTACTTCAATTCAGAAATCGGAAGAGGCAAGAGGAATGCTGGCTGCTATTTTAACAAAGCATGATGTAAAACTTCCCATTAGGATGCCTGATCTATCAACTAAAGCTCAAGCTCAAGCATTTCTTGGTTTTGATATGGTTGAGTTTACAAAACAAAAAGCAAAGTTCAGGGAGGAAGAAATTCCTAAATGGAATAAGCAGGCCGAGGAAAGGGAAAGGAATATGAGTAAGGAGTAAGGATCAGGAGACAGAAAAAATACAGAAGAAAGGAGACAGAAGGAGAATCGGTCTATGAAAAATAGTCTTAAATCCAAGGGAAGAAAATGAAAGCTTTTTTATTCATGTATCTGTTTTCATTTATTCTGCATCAAGTTTTCTTTTTGCGCATGATGATTGGAAGATTTCTGCACAGATTCAGTTGAGAAGTGAACTTGATGGAAGGGATTAGGTGAGTTTGTGTTTGATCCTGCTCTCCGGTAATTTTGCTTTATAATTTTCACTTCATAGTAGTAAAAGTGTTTAATCTCTTTTCCCAAAATTCAATTTCAATTCTTCTTTCGCTGTTATTGATATTACTATTATTTACCGGCTGCGAAAGCAGGTTTCCAAAGAAGAAAGAGTTTATTAAATCCTACACTCTTATAAACCAGGACAGCAGCAGAATTTCTTTCCCGGGATATTTTAAAGATAAGATAGTTGTTATGGGATTTATTTTTACAAACTGTCCAGATGTTTGTCCTATTACAACCAATAAGATGAGATTGATCCAGGAAAAAATTAAAGATGAAGGAATAAGCAATGTTGAATTTGCCGCACTATCATTTGATCCCGAAAGAGATAAACCTTCTGTGCTTAAGGAATATGCCGAGATTAGAGAGATAGATTTAGTCAATTTTCATTTTTTAACCGGCGAAAAAAAACAGATTGAATCATTTCTAAGAAGAGTGAATGTTGTGGCGTTTGTTGAAGATACTTCTTACACCGATGACGGAGAAGCGGTTTACTTTTTTGCGCACACCGACAGAATTATATTGATTGACCAGGAAGGAAAAATTAGAAAAGAATATCCGGGCAGCCAGGTTGATATAAAAGAAATTACCGAAGACATAAAATATTTGGGAGGATAAAATGTTTTCATTCATTTTTCTCTTAATGATTTTTGCTGTACAGCAGGATACACTGCAAATTGAGAATGCATGGATAAGGCCTTCATCAAAAGGAATGAACAGCGCACTTTACTTCGATGTAAAAAATAGTACCGATGATCCTCAAACTTTATATAAAGTTGAATCCGATATCGCAAAGCTTGTTGAAATCCATGAAACCTATAAAAAGGGAGACAAAATGGGAATGCGCAGAGTTGAAAGTGTCGTAATTAAACCAAAGTCAACCTTCCGGTTTAAACCGGGGCGCCATCATGTTATGCTGATCAGGCTGAAACAGGAATTAAAGGAAGGCTCCGAATATGAGTTTATACTTTACTTTAAAAACAGGGGAGAGTATAAAATTAAAGTGCCTGTAAAAAGAACAAATTAGCACATAGTTAAAGTTTTATAAACTGCTGATCCTTTTATATAAAATATAAAGGAGCTTTAGTCCTTTTCTTTTCACCCACCGTTTTTATCATTATTTTTAAATTCCGTAAATTAAAATAAAAGGAAATAGATGATCAGACTCTCATCAAAAAATATTGAAGCTCTAAAGAAGAATTTTAAAGGAAAGAAGATCGGAATTGTAGGAGATATGATGCTCGACTGCTATTTCTGGGGAGACGTTAAGAGGATTTCTCCTGAAGCCCCGGTTCCTGTTGTAGAAGTTGAAAATGAGTTTTTCAGATTCGGCGGGGCCGCTAATGTTGCACTAAATATTTTAAAGTTGGGCGGCGAACCGCTGCCTATCGGGGTCATAGGCTGTGATAATGACGGTTCTCTTTTCAATTCGTTAATAACTGAAACTAATGTTTCATCTGAAGGAATTATTACCGATAAGACCCGTCCTACAACTGCAAAAACCAGGGTAATTGCACATAACCAGCATGTTGTACGGATTGACAAGGAAAGTAAAAAATATATCAGCAGAGAGATACAGAATAAAATTTATGAATTTTTAGAATCGCGGATGAATGAGCTCGATGGGATAATTCTTGAAGACTACAACAAAGGAGTTCTTACTCCGGGATTGATAGAAAGAATTATAACGCTCGCTAATAAAAAAGATATTTTAATTACTGTTGATCCAAAATTCAATAACTTCTTTTTGTTTAAAAATGTAACGGTTTTCAAGCCTAACAGGAAAGAAGCCGAGGATGTACTCGGGATGAGGATCCGTAATGATGAAGATATTTCTGAAGCCGGCCGGAGAATCTTAGAAAAAATAAATGCTAAAAATGTGCTGCTTACTTTAGGAGAAGGAGGAATAGCGGTTTTTGAAAAAGGTAAAGATGAAAAAAGAATGTCAACGAAAGCAAGAAAAGTTGCCGATGTTTCCGGAGCAGGCGATACGGTCATTTCTACTTTAACGATGGCTCTTGCTGCGGGATCTGATATAATCGAGGCATCATACCTGGCTAATTATGCAGGCGGTATTGTCTGTGAAGAGGTCGGAATTGTGCCCATCGAGATAAACAAGCTTATCAGTGCTTTGATCAAAGATAATAAAAAGAACTCGGTTCATTAGAAAAAATTTTTAGTAATTATGGACGCTGTAAAAACTCGATCCGAAATATTGGAAATCAGGAATAAGCTTAAGAAAGAAAAAAAGAAAGTTGTGTTTACAAACGGCTGCTTCGACCTGATTCACTCGGGCCATGTGGATTATCTTACCAGAGCAAAAAAATTAGGAGATATTTTAATAGTCGGAATAAACAGCGATTCATCGGTCAGAAGAATTAAAGGAGAAAAACGTCCGATAACTCCGGAGAAAGAAAGATCAATTATCATCTCAAATTTAAAACCTGTCGACTTTGTAACTCTATTTGAGGAGGACACACCTGCTGAGCTTATAAAGGAACTTAAGCCTGATGTTTTAGTAAAAGGTTCGGATTGGCAGATTAATGAAATTGTTGGAAGAGATGTTGTGGAAAAAAGCGGAGGCATAGTAAAAACGATTGACTTTGTAACGGACCAGTCAACTTCAAAAATTATTGATTCGATCTTAAAGCGTTACAAATAAGGTGAGAAGTATTATTCCAAATCAATTTTTTATTAAAACCTATTCCGTAAATTTATATCTGTCGGATTCACCAGAGTAATTCATTATAACCAAGATTTAAAAGTGGCTGAAGAGGATCAAAAAAAAGAAACTGCGGCAAAGAAGAAAAGAAACCTGCTTCACCGTATAGTCAATATCTTCCTTTACATCGGAATAGGCCTCCTGCTGCTTATAATTATTATTTTTGGAATTTCGCAGACTTCTACATTCAAGGAGTACCTTCGTGAATTCGTATTGGAGGAAGCGAACTCTGCACTGAACGGCAAGGTATATTTCGAAAAAATTGAAGGCACAATTTTTACTTCGCTGCTGCTGAGAAACACTGCGGTAACTATGGGCCCGGATACTCTGCTTAAAGCGGAGACAATTGAAGTAAAAACAAGTCCGCTGAGGCTGCTGCTTAAAAATATTTATATCCGCACATTCGAATTAAAAAATGCATCCGTATCACTGGTTAAAGACAGCACCGGTGAAATTAATTTTGCAAAACTTTTTCCCCCATCGGAAGAAGATACTGCGACATCGGAATTTCCTTTTACTATTCAGGTAGCCGACTTTAAACTTACAAACGTGAATTTCTCGCTGAAGGATTACCGGTACAAGAATTCGTATACAGAATACAAATCACTTAATTCAGACGACATAATTCTCAGGAATATTAATATCAACTTAAATGCATTTGCCAACATCAAGCAAAATCAATTCACTTTGGGAATAAATAAATTTTCACTGCGGCCGAATATTTCTTCATTCAATTTAAAGAATATCAGCGGAGGATTTTATATTGATGAAGAAAAAATTACGGTAAGAGATTTAAATATAGTAACAAGCAGGTCCGACTTTGATCTGAATGTCGGCGCTGAGAACTTTAATCTTTTCGATACGACAGGTGCTTCAGATCTTTCCGATGCATTAATTACACTTGATCTTCAGGCAGACAAATTCAGCTTTGATGATCTGGCTGCAGTACTCTCTTCTGCCGATATTTTATCGGGAACTTTATCTTCAAATATTAAAGCAATCGGCACCCTAAAGGATTTAAATCTCAAACAGCTTGATGCCGAATTTTACAATACACGGTTTGCTGCTAAAGGAAGAATAAGAAATATCGATGAACCCTCGTCAATGATTATAAACGCTGAATTCGACAATATGCAGGTTGATCAATCGGATATTAACAGACTGCTTCCGTCGCTGTCTATTCCTGTATTTAAAGACTACGGAGTAATTAAATTCGATACCCTTCAATTCGCCGGTCATCCGATTAATTTCAGCACCAATCTTTATATAAAAACCGATAGGGGAAATATTTCTGCAGAAGGTAAAATGAATTTTCAGGAAACACTAATGTCTTATGATCTCAACATAGCAACTGAAAAACTTGATATATCGCCTATCGCGGGAATGCAGTCGGATATAAATTCAAATATTTATATAATAGGGGAGGGGACGGCACCGGAAGATCTTACTGCTGAAATAGATTTTAATTCCGCTGCTTCATCAGTAAACGGTTATAAGATTAATTCTTTAAAGCTTAACGCAGAGGCCAACGAAAAAAAGGTAAATTATACGCTTGATCTTTTATCGGATTCGACCAATGCTGAATTATCCGGGCTGTTTGATTTTACCTCGGAGGAGAAGCCGGCTTACGAACTGCAGGGAGATTTTAACAAAATAAATATTGCGGAAATAATTAAAGATTCTTCTGCACGGACAAATCTGAACTTTAAAATTGATGCTTCCGGGGAGAACTTTGATCCGGAAGAGATGAACCTCTTTCTTGCACTCAATCTGTTCAACTCCTCTGTAAATGATATTGCCATCGACAGCACCCGGGCAATTCTCGATCTGCGTAAGGAGGAGAATGGTGAAAGAGTTGTAAATCTTATATCGGATTTAGCAGACATTACAGTTACCGGGAATTTCAGTATTCCTCAAACGGCAGAATTAGTTTCGGAAGAGATAAAGTTTTTAGGAGATGCCGTAAATAAAAAAATGGATGAGATGATTCCCGACAGGGAAAGCAAAAATCAGGTAGCGGCATTTGATAACGGCATCCGGCAAAAGTTAAAAGTTATTCCGGCAGGATATAAAGACAATTTATCAAATCCGTCATATTTTAATGAAATAAATTCCGAAATAGATATTAAATATGCGATTGATTTAAAAGACTTTAGGCTTCTCTCTCTGTTCCTCGGCAATAATCAGCTCGAAATTGACGGCGATATCGGAGGTACCCTTAGAAGTACAGGGGACAGCATTTATTTCTCTTTTGAATCGAACCTCCCTTATATAAAATACTGGGGAGACGAGGATGTCTTTTTCCTTACAAATATGAATCTGGATCTTTCCCTGGCGAACAGCTTTAACTCGAAAGATCTTACAGGTGTTTTTACAGGATTGAAATTTAAAACGGACCGGATCTTTACAGGCAGCAATATTTATGATGTAAACCTCAATCTTGAATTAAGCAGAAATAATTCTCCTATCAGTTTCTCAGGGCAGCTTGAGAATTATGCTTCCGCGAGATTTCAGGGCGATTTGAATCTTAACGGAACTGCGGGATTGAATATAGATTCACTTATTCTTACCTATAATGAGCTTACTTTTAGAAACAAAAATAGGATGGGGATTTCTTTGTCCCCGGATCAAATCCATTTTGAAAACTTTTCTCTTGCAAGAGATTCTGGTGAAATACGGCTCAACGGTTCACTATCTCAGTATGGAACTCAAAATTTTGAACTGGAATTGATTAATATCGATGGAAAAGCGTTGTGCATTTATCTGCTTGATCTCAGGCCGGAAAACAGCCTTGATGCAAAAATTAATTTAACTGCAGGTATTACAGGGAGTTTAAGTAATCCTATAATAAATTTATCACTGAACGCTGATAATATTGGATATAAAGGGAGGAAGTTCGGCTCATTAATAAGCGAATTTAATTATAGAAATAAAAATTTAGAGGCCAATACAAAATTTATAAATACTGCCGAATCTTTGATCAGTTCCGGTAAAATTACCGACGAGGGAAATGTATTACTGGAGATTTCGGGAAGTATACCGATTGATCTTTCATTCGAGGGGGAAACCGGCAAGATTCTATCAGACCGTAATGCGAATCTTTCATTAAAAGCCGATAATTTTAATCTTGCCACATTCGGCGACGTTCTTCCATCAATTAATAAGCTTGAAGGGATTCTATCGGCAGATTTAAAATTCAGCGGGAAACCTCCGGATAACATTTCACCCTCAGGTTACTTAGAAATTAAAAATGCGGCGTTCATTGCCGAGGCAAATAACCTCGAATACCAGGCAGGTTTAAAAATACAAATTGAACCTGGCAGTGTGCTGCTTGAAAATTTGTATATCCAGAATATTCCGGATACCAAGGGCGGCGGCAAAATGACCGGAAGCGGCAAACTATCCTTGGAAGGTTTCGAAATTGCCGCATCTGAATTTTCTGTGAACGGCAGGTTGAAAATCCTTAGCAAGGCATCCAAATCTGCCAGTCCGTCTGTTTACGGGGATCTTGTAATTGCAACTGATGGAAATATTTTTTTCAGAAGCACGGGCGAGGGTGCTTATCTTGAAGCACCTGTGGAGATTGTAACTGCTGAACTGACTTTTCCCCCGTCGAGATCGGCATATACCAGAACAAGTGAAAATTTTGTTTACAAATATGCAGTTTATGATGATTCTCTTGAAAAAGAGACGGACTTTGAGAAACTTGTTGAATTATCGCGGAATAGATATGTAACTGCTGCCGCTAAACCGTCGCTTTTCAGCAACATGGATTATAAGATAGATATTAAAGTTGAAGATGAAGCCACAATTATTTTTGTCCTGTCAAAAGAATTCAACCAGAATTTGACTGCTGTTTTAAGTGGTGAATTTGAATTTGAAAAAACCGGCGGCAGACCTATAGCCCTGGGAGAATTAGAACTGCTTGAAGGTTCAACACTTGAATTTATTAAAACGCTTGATGCCGAAGGTTCAATTAAATTCGAAAATGAAATTGACAACCCAATATTAAATATTACAGCTACTTATACTGACTACTACACTCCCGATACATCGGGAAGCGAGGCAGTATCTGAAGATGAGATTTTGGTGGCCATAAAAATTAAATTGGAGGGACCTTTAAAAGAATTGGACAAGAAACTTATACAGGGAGAGGATAATATACTGGTTTACAGGGGAGAGAAAGCAATTGAAAATGATGAACCGGATAGGACAAAAGATGCTTCGGATGCTGTAATGTTTATGATTATGGGAAAGTTTAAAGATGAGGCAACACAGGAGGAACTTAATTCGGTAAACAATTATGCTGCATCTGTTGCAGGTTCTATTGTGGGAAGTTTTTTAAATAATCAAACAAATGGTGTTATTAAGAGCGTACAAGTAAGACAAACAAGTCAAAACACTTATGTAAATTTCGGCGGAAAAATCGGGGATTTCAGTTATGAATTCGGTACTACAACTGAATCATTCAACGATTTGAGCCAGGCAAATTTTAAAATAAAATATCCGTTTACAAAAAGACTATCCGGAAAGCTGGAGAGGAAGCGGGCCCTAAATGAAACAAGCATAACCAGGGAAATGGTTAACGAATTAGGCCTTAGATATAGGTTTGAATTTTAATGAAAAAAGAAATAATCTCATTCTTTGAGAAAAATGCCGCCCGTAGTTTTAAAAGCAAAGAGATAGCTAAAAAGCTTCACATTAATTCGGATAAGGAATATTCCGATCTCAAATCGCAGCTTCACCAGATGTATGAAAAAGAATTCTTATCAAAAAATGGCAAACGGTACAGGCTTAATTCAGCTTCTCCCGCTAATAGAATAACCGGTGAACTACAGATTAACGAGGGGGGCTTCGGATTTGTAGTTACGAAGAATAGGAAATCGGGAGATATTTTTATAGCCTCCAGGAATTTAAATGTTGCGTTCGGCGGAGATTTGGTTGAAGTAGCCCTGTTTGCGAAGCAGAAAGGAAAAAACCTTGAAGGGCAGATAATTAACGTTTTAAAAAGAAAACGGCGGGAAATTATCGGGACGTTATCTAAATCCAATTCCTTCTATTTTGTAAAACCTGATGAGCCGGAGATTAACAGGGATATTTACATTGATCCGGACAAATTGTCTACTGCAAAAAAAGGAGATAAAGTAATTGCAGGGAATATAGTGTGGAATAATCCGATGCTTAATCCGGAAGGCGAAATAGTTGAAGTAATCGGAAAGTCAGGATCGCAGGAAGCAGAAACTACTGCAATTGCCAGGGAATTTAATTTACCGTACAAATTTTCTCATAAAACTCTTGCCGAAGCTGAAGAAATTGATTCCGCACTTGCTGCTGAAGAATTAAGCAGGCGGATTGATTTCAGAAATAAAAACGTATTCACCATTGATCCTGAAGATGCAAAAGATTTTGATGATGCACTATCAATTGAAGAACTTTCGATCGGTAATTATTCCGTGGGAGTTCACATCGCCGATGTTTCTCATTATGTAAAGAAGGATTCTCCGCTTGACAAAGAAGCTGTACGAAGAGGGAACAGCGTGTATTTGGTAGGCCAGGTTATTCCGATGCTTCCGGAAAAGCTTTCAAATGGTATCTGTTCTCTTGTGCCATTTGAAGACCGCCTCACTTATTCGGTTATCATAGAATTAACAAGAATGGGAAAGATTGTTAAATATGAAATAAAAAAATCAGTTATTAATAGTAAGAGAAGATTCAGCTATTCCGAAGCGCAGGAGATAATTGAAACAGGAAAAGGAGATTTTGCCGATGAAATTTTATTGTTAAATAATCTTGCACAAATTCTTAAAAAGAAAAGAATGAGGCAAGGGAGCATCGATTTTTATTCCCCCGAAGTAAAATTTAAGCTTGATGAAAAAGGCCGGCCGGTGAGTATAATTCTTCGGGAAATTAAGCAAAGCAATCAATTAATAGAAGAGTTTATGCTTCTAGCGAATAAAATTGTTGCCGAACATATTGCAAGAGATAAGAATGAGGCGCTTAGGCCGTTTGTATATAGAATTCATGATCTGCCGGATAGGGAAAAAATAGAAGAATTTGGGAGGTTTGTAAAGTCCCTCGGTTTATCTTTTAATCCGAATGCTTCTCCTAAATCAAATCAGTTCCGTTCCTTATTGGAACAGATAAAAGGGCATGAAGAAGAGGCCTTAATAAATGAGCTAGCAATCCGATCCATGGCAAAAGCCGTGTATTCTGCACAAAATATAGGGCATTACGGGCTTGGATTTAAATTTTATACACATTTCACTTCCCCTATAAGACGTTATTCAGACCTGCTGGTTCACCGTTTGTTGTACAATTATTTAGAGTTCCGGGATGGAACAAATTATACATCTAAGCAGTTGGAGGAGATAAGCGATCATATCTCACAATGCGAAAGAGATGCAGTTGAGGCGGAAAGATTATCTGTTAAACAGAAGCAGATTGAATATCTTAAGGATCACATCGGCGAAGAATTTCACGCAGTAATTTCGGGTATAACTCACTTCGGAATATTTGTTAAATTAACAGATAATCTGGCTGAAGGTTTGGTTAGGCTTAGGGACTTGGAGGGAGATTTTTATATTTATGATGAGAAAAAATATTCCTTAATTGGTAGGAAATCAAAAAAACAATTTCGTTTAGGAGATAAAATCCTTGTCCGGCTTGTCCGTGCAGATTTGGATAAATCCGAATTGGATTTTTTAATTTTGAATAACTCTTAAGGGAAAATAAATGGGAAGAATAATTACAAAAATATTTCTGCTGCTTTTCCTATTCCATCCGTTACTGCTGGCTCAATTCGGCAAAAATAAAGTGCAGTATAAAGATTTTGAATGGTACTACATTCAAACTGATCATTTTGATATTTTCTTTTCGCAGACCGGAGCCGATCTAGCCGAATTTACATCGAAAGAAGCAGAAAAATCGCTGGAATCAATTCAAAACAGCTTTCACTACAGAATCAACAACAGAATACCCATAATTATTTACAACAGTCAAAATGATTTCCAGGAAACCAATGTCACGGATGCGTATTTAAGCGAAGGCATTGAAGGATTTACCGAGCTTTTTAAGAACAGGGTAGTAATACAATTTATGGGTTCATATAAAAAGCTGAGGCACCTTATTCATCATGAGCTGACTCATGCGGTAATGAATGATATGTTTTACGGCGGTTCAATTCAGAATATTATAGCAAATAATATTTCTATTCAGCTTCCTTTATGGTTCAGTGAAGGAATGGCGGAATACCAGGCATTAGGATGGGACGTTGATACAGATATGTTTATTCGTGATGCGGCAATTAATGAATACCTTCCCGACATCGAGATGCTGAGCGGATATTTTGCATACAGAGGAGGACAAACATTATTCTATTATATTTCCCAGAAATACGGCAAAGAAAAAATAGGCGAATTAATTAATAAAGTCAGAAGTAGCGGCAATGTGGAAGAAGGCTTTAAATCCGCAGTCGGGCTTTCAATAAAAGATCTGAATGAAAGATGGAAGAAGGAAGTTAAAAAAGTTTACTGGCCCGATATTGCCATTAGAAAAGATCCGGATGAATTTGCAAAAAGGCTCACCGACCATAGGGAAGACGGCGGTTTTTATAATACAAGTCCTGCTATTTCTCCGCAGGGCGATAAAATAGCATTCCTTTCAAACCGGGATTATTATTTTGATGTTTATATAATGAGTGCCATAGACGGTGAAATTATTAAGAGGATTGTAAAGGGGAATAGAAGTGCAGACTTCGAAGAATTAAACATTCTGACACCCGGATTAACCTGGTCACCCGACGGGAGTAAAATTGCTTTATCAGTAAAAAGTGAAGGATACGATGTAATTTATATTTTAGATATTGAATCGGAAGAAAGGGAATCTCTTCCGATCAGAATTGAAGGAATAAAGAGCGTTGTTTGGTCTCCTGCAGGAAATAAAATTGCGTTTATCGGTCATACAGCGGAACAATCCGACATTTACTGCTATGATTTAGACACACGTGAGATTACACTTCTTACAAATGATGTTTTTACCGACGATGATCCTGCATGGTCTCATGATGGTAAAAGTGTAATGTTTTCCTCTGACCGGATAAATTATATTGAAAACAATCCGATGCCGAAAAGCTTTAAAATTTATAAGCATAATTATGAACAGAAAGATCTTTATTCGGTAAATATTGAAACGAAAAAAATATCCAGGATTACAAATATGCCCGGCAGCGATGAAAGTTCGCCGGTATGCGGTCCGGATGGAAAAGAAATATTATTTGTTTCCGATTTAAACGGGATCAATAATATTTATAAAAAGAAAATGCAGATATCCGAAAATGATATTGCCGAAAATTCCGATGATGAACCGGTTCCTATTACAAATTCATTAAATGGATTGTACCAGCTGTCTGCATCGAAAGATGGGAAGAAGCTGGTTTTTTCTACCCTCTATCAAGGGGCATTTAATATATTCCTTATGAATAATCCGTTTGAGCCTAAAGTAAAAACTGAGGAGCTCGAGCCTACCGTTTATATTTCGCATTTAAACCAGATAGAAAAAGGCGGGTTGATGTTCACTGCAGAGGAAGAAATTATAGATACAAGTATAACAGACTCTTCCCAGATTTTTACAGGTGAATATATCGATACTTCAAATGTATATGGTGATTCTGTAAAAATAGATTTTAATAATTACGTATTTAATTCTAATATTAATCTACTCGGCGACACCACCGAAAATAATGAAGAGAAATTTAAATTGTCCGACAATCTTGATGCTAACGGGAATTACAAGGTAAATAAATATAAGATTACATTCTCTCCCGATATAATTTATGCAAATGCGGGGTACAGCTCTTTATACGGCTTGCTGGGAACGACGGTGATTTCTTTCAGCGATGTATTAGGCAACCATAGATTAATCGGGGTAACAAGTCTTCAGATTGACCTTAAAAACAGCGACTACGGTTTAGCCTATTATTATCTTCCCGGAAGAATTAATTACGGGATTGAAGGATTTCATACTGCGAGATTTGTTTATCTGAACCGCGGGTTCACTTCTAATTTATTCCGGTACAGGAATTTCGGCGCGGTAGTTTCGGCAAGCTACCCTTTAAACAAATTTTACAGGTTTGATGCAGGATTAAGCTGGCTGAATATCTCTCAGGAAAATCTAGACGACCCTTTCGAGGAAACCGAAAAAGTATCTTTTGTTATTCCTACTATAAGCTTTGTGCACGATAATGTTCTTTGGGGATACACTTCCCCTGTTGATGGTTCCAGGTACAGACTTGATTTTTTGGGAAATCCAGGTTTAAACGATAAAAAGCTTAGGTTCTTTTCTTTATTGGGAGATTATAGGAATTACTTCAGATTAAGTGATGACTACTCGTTTGCATTCAGAATGTCCGGCGGATACTCGGGAGGCAATAATCCTCAAAAATTCTTTATAGGCGGTATTGAAAATTGGATCAACAGGAATTTTGCAACGACTGAAATTCCTTTAGAATCGGCCTCCGACTTTGCTTTCTTAACGGCTGCCCTTCCATTGAGGGGTTTTGATTACGCGGAAAGAATCGGAAGCAAATACGGATTAATGAACCTGGAATTCAGATTTCCTTTAATAAGATATTTTATTACCGGGGCTCTTCCAATTTTATTCAGCAATATACAGGGAGTTGCATTTTTTGATGCCGGAGCGGCATGGAATAAAAACAAAGATCTTCAATTTTTCAGCAGGAATAATGAAGGATCCACGGTTGCCAAAGACCTTCTTATGGGAACGGGACTAGGTGCAAGAATATTTTTCCTCTACTTCCTTGTGAGATTTGACGTTGCCTGGGCTTATCATGTAGATCATTTCAGTAAACCTAAATTTTATATTTCACTCGGAGCAGATTTTTAATTTTTTCTCTTTATTAAAAAAAACCTCAAGCTTCATTTACTTGAGGTTTTTCATTTTAAAAAGCTATTCGGGATATTTTCTAATCTGCTTTTTTAATGTTTTTATGGCTTTTTGTTTCTTTGCCGGGATTAGATTTATTTTTATAATCGGTTTGATAAAAACCGGTTCCTTTAAATATCGGGCCCGCACCGGATCCTATAAGCCTTTTAACTTTTCCGCCGCATTTAGGACATATTTTTACGTGTTCCGAGTTCATTGACTGAAATATTTCAAACTTATTACCGCATTCCGTGCATTTATACTCATATGTAGGCATATACCTTCCTTAAATTTTATATTCAACTTAATGAAAAATTCTGTTTTTTTCTATAAATTTCAGCGGTTCTTAATAAACATTCAGCAAATTATTACCCATTGGATTCAATTTGAAAAAAATAGTTTCAGCTCTCTTTTTCTCTATTATTCTTACAGGCTGCTTAAATTACATCCAGGATGTACAGCTCTATCCGGATGGTTCCGGAAAAATGATTATCAGCTACTGGATGCCGTTGCCGAGCATTGAAAGCACAAGCATGCTCGACAAAATGGGGATCGGAATTTTTAATCCGGATTCCATAAGAAACGGCTTTTCATCACAGTACGTCACAATTGAAAATATTGAAGTTTATACCGATTCCTCGGACACTACAATTCATGCTACTTTAGAACTCTCATTTATTCATATTGATTCATTGAATAAAACAAAAGCTTTTAAGGATGCAAATTTTGCTTTCAAGGATGGAGCTGCTGGACAAAAAATCTTCTCGCAGTTTATTCAGCCGTTTGCCACAGGTTTCGGCTTTGATGAAGGGGCTTATAAAGTAGTTTATAAATACAGGTTTTCCGGCGATATAATCACTCATAATGCTGTAAGAACAGAAAAAAGGACTTTAATTTGGGAGTATGATCTGTCTGAAATTGGAAGCGGAAAAACCATTTCGGTTACTTTCAGGCCTTATAAATTAAAGGAAACTCCTTACTGGATTTATATACTTTCCGGATTAGTACTTCTTGTGGTAATAATCTTTCTTTTCCGAAAAAAGAAAAGTTAATTCGAAATTTTTACAGCTTGTTTTTATTGACTAACCTAACTGATTTCTTTATATTTTGATTCTGTTTTTGCGAATTTAGTGGATTATTATGGCTGCAAGCAATTTTAAAATTTTTTCCGGAAGGTCTAATACTGCATTAGCCGAAAAAATCTCCAAAAATCTGAATAAACCTCTAGGTTTTGTAGAATTCAAGCGATTTAGCGATGGAGAGATTTGGGTTAAATACGGCGAAAATATCCGCGGATCCGATATTTTTATTATTCAATCGACTAATCCGCCTTCAGACAACCTATTAGAGCTGCTGATAATGATTGATGCCGCTAAAAGAGCTTCTGCCAAAAGAATAACTGCGGTTATTCCTTATTTCGGATATGCAAGGCAGGACAGGAAAGATCAGCCGAGAGTTTCAATTACGGCAAAATTGATTGCAAATTTGATTACTGTTGCCGGAGCGGACAGAGTGATGACTATGGATCTGCATGCTTCGCAGATACAGGGTTTTTTTGATATTCCTTTTGATCATCTTTACGGGTCGTCTATATTTTCAGGCTTGTTCAAAGATATTAAAACTAAGTTTGCAGTTGTTTCCCCGGATGTCGGCAGCATAAAAATGGCCCGAGCTTATGCAAAGCGTCTTCATGCTAACTTAGTAGTTATTGATAAAAGACGCCCTGCTCAGAATAAAGCGGAAGTTGTTCATATTATCGGTGATGTTAAAGATCTGGATGTGCTGATTGTGGATGATATGATAGATACAGGCGGTACATTCGTCGGTGCTGTTGAGGCCCTGAAAGAAAACGGAGCCAGGAATATTTACGGCGCCGTTACTCATCCTTTGTTATCGGGACCGGCATTGGATAGGATTAAAAATTCTTCATTATTCAAGTTATATGTTACGGATACAATTGATTTTAATTCACACGAAAAGCCGGACAAAATTTCAATAATAAGCGCTTCGGAATTATTTGCCGAAGCAATTTTAAGAACATTCAACAATGAATCAATAAGTTCCTTGTTCGATATTGATAAGAATAAAATAAGTTTGGAGTATTAGAATGGAAAAAGTAGCATTGAAAGCAGAGATTAGAAAATCATCGAAAAAATCTTCGTTAAAGAATCTTAGAAAAAACGGAAGAGTTCCGGGGGTTTTTTATTCAAAGCAGGATTCTTTTGCAATTGATGTTCCCGAAAATTTAATTAATCCTTTGGTCTTTACTGCACAGACAAACCTGATTACACTTCAGATTGACGGACAGGAGGAACAGGATTGTATAATTAAGGATATTCAATTTGATCCCGTGAGCGATAAAGTGGTTCATTTCGACCTGATCGGACTTCAAAAAGGGGAAAAGATTCAAATTGAAGTGCCGGTTCAGTATATCGGTTCGCCGGTTGGTGTTAAGGAAGGCGGTGTATTACAAACAGTCCTTCATAAAATAGAAGTTGAATGTTTTCCGAAAGATCTCCCCCAGTATCTCCAGGTAAATGTGGAAAATTTAAAAATGGGAGATTCAATTCATGCTTCCGATCTTAATTTTGAAAATCTCACTATATTAAATCTTCCCGATGCAGTTTTGGTAACGGTTGCCCATCCTAAGGTTGAAAAAGAAGTTACTCCTGAAGAGATTGCCGCTGCAGTTGCGGAAGAGCCCGCCGAGCCTGAATTGATTACGAAGAAAAAGCCTGAAGAGGAAGAAGAAGAATAATTCTGCTGTGAGAATGATTGTAGGTATTGGAAATCCAGGGAAAAGATATGAAAATAATAGGCATAATGTCGGCTTCATGTTTTTAGATTATGTGGCAAATAGTAATTCTCTCAAGTTTGTCCCTTCTAAAGGCGATTACAATTATGCTTCCGGTAATATTGAAAATACACAGTTCTTATTGATAAAACCTTCTGCTTATGTTAATCAAAGCGGAATTGCCGTTAGCCAGGCTGTTGAAGAATATAAGATAGATCTATCCGATCTGCTTATAATACTTGATGATATTAATCTTGAACTGGGAAGAATAAGAACAAGACCGTCGGGCGGCGATGGCGGCCATAATGGAATGAATAACATAATCTACCACCTCAATTCCGACCAGTTTCCGCGTATTAGGATCGGCGTTGGTAAAAGTTTTTCAAAGGGAGAATTGGCAGGTTATGTCCTTTCGAATTTCTCAAAAGAAGAAGCGGAAATTCTTAACAAATCGTTAGTAACATGCAGATTTTTAACGGAGGAGTTTATTAAAGGGGGTATTAAGCAGATGCTTGATGCTAACAGCAAGCTTTCATCTGCTGAAGCCGGTTCGGATGAAAATTTGGATGATAATGAAAAAACGAACTAGCTCAACCGCAGCCGGACATCCGACCTGTCCTTACAATATTTATTATTACTTGTTTAAAAATGATTTTTATTTCTTAATTACAAAACATCAATGGAAATACAATGTATAAAAATGTACTCTTATTAATTCTGTTCCTCTTTAGCCCGGTTTATATTTTTGCCGGGGAAGCCAATTTGAAAATACCCACCCTGAGCGACAATCAGCAGACAATTTTGGTTGCAGGGCTGTTTGTCTGTTTACTGGGACTTGCTTTCGGCGTCTATCAGTATCTTAAAGTGAAAAAATTAAAAGCACACAAGTCGATGCTTGATGTTGCTCAGATTATTTTTGAAACTTGTAAAACTTACCTGCTTCAGCAGGGAAAACTGCTTATTGTACTTTTCATTTTTATTGCAGTATGCGTCGCATTTTATTTCGGATATTTAATGGAAACTGAATTGAGCGGAGTTCTGCTGATCTTATCGTGGACTGTTATCGGAATTCTTGGTTCATACGGAGTTGCCTGGTTCGGAATTAGAATGAATACTTTAGCCAACAGCAGGATGGCTTTTGCTTCTCTCGAAAGAAAGCCGATTAAGCTTTTAAATATACCTCTCGATGCAGGAATGAGCATCGGTGTAATGCTAATCTGCGTCGAACTTATAATGATGCTTATCATTCTGCTTTATATACCACGTGCATATGCCGGTGCATGCTTTATCGGTTTTGCAATTGGAGAATCTTTAGGAGCAAGTGCATTAAGAATTGCAGGCGGTATCTTTACTAAAATTGCAGATATCGGTTCCGATTTAATGAAAATTGTTTTTAAAATTAAAGAAGACGATCCCCGGAATCCCGGTGTAATTGCAGATTGTACCGGAGATAATGCCGGCGACAGCGTTGGTCCTACCGCAGATGGATTTGAAACTTACGGTGTTACAGGAGTTGCTTTAATCAGTCTTATTGTTCTTGCGGTTGCAGATGTTACTTATCAAACCGAACTGCTTACATGGATTTTTGCGATGCGTATAATGATGATTATTACATCCATTGTATCATTCGGGTTAAACAGATTAATTACCCAGGTACGTTATTCAAAAAAGGATGATATTGATTTTGAGGTGCCTTTGACTACATTGGTTTGGATTACTTCAATTATTTCGATTATTGTTACCTTTGCTGTAAGCGCATTGTTGATAGGCCACCTGCCGAACAACCTTTGGATTATTTTATCCGTAGTTATAAGCTGCGGTACATTAGGCGCTGCATTAATACCAGAGTTTACAAAAATATTTACTAGTACTAAATCAAAGCATGTTGATGAAATTGTGCAGTCTTCAAGAGCGGGAGGCGCTTCATTAAATATTCTTTCAGGTTTAGTAGCCGGTAATTTCAGCGCATTCTGGATGGGACTTGTGTTCGTTCTGTTAATGTTCATCGCATACATTACAGGCGCCGAACCCCTTTCCAGTATAATGATTTATCCTTCGATCTTCGCATTCGGATTGGTTGCATTCGGATTCTTAGGAATGGGCCCTGTTACAATAGCAGTTGACAGCTACGGTCCTGTTACCGATAATGCACAATCAATCTATGAACTCTCATTAATTGAAGAGATTAAAGGTGTTGACCAGGAGATTGAAAAGGATTTCGGATTTAAACCGGATTTTGAAAAGGCAAAGTATTACCTGGAGGCTAATGACGGAGCGGGGAATACATTCAAAGCTACTGCAAAACCTGTTTTAATCGGCACTGCCGTGGTCGGAGCAACGGCAATGATTTTCTCTTTAATTTTACTATTAAAACAGACGTTAGGAATTGATCCTGAATCTGTTCTCAGCTTATTAAACCCGTATACCAACTTAGGATTTATTAGCGGCGGTGCCGTAGTTTTCTGGTTTTCCGGAGCCTCAATACAGGCTGTAAAATCAGGTGCTTACAGAGCTGTAGAATACATTAAGAAGAATATACAATTGGATGAAAATGCCAGCAAGAGCGCTTCTATCGAAAAATCAAAAGAAGTGGTCAGGATTTGTACACAATATGCACAGAAAGGAATGCTGAATATATTTGTAGCGATCTTCTCCTTTGCCCTGGCTTTTGCATTACTCTCTGCACCGGCGTATTCAGTAGCCCCGGTTTCCTTCTTTATCAGCTTTTTAATTTCAATTGCAGTTTTTGGCTTGTTCCAGGCAGTTTTTATGGCTAACGCCGGCGGTGCCTGGGATAATGCTAAAAAGGTTGTTGAAGTTGAGCTTAAAGAAAAAGGTACTGAACTGCATGCTGCAACTGTGGTTGGAGATACTGTCGGAGATCCGTTTAAAGATACTTCATCGGTAGCCTTAAACCCGATTATTAAATTTACCACTCTTTTTGGATTACTGGCGATGGAAATCTCTATATCAGAATCGTTTAGATATGCAGCTCCTTACGCCGGAGGAGTTGTATTTTTAATAGGATTATTTTTTGCTTGGAGATCTTTTTATAAAATGAGGGCCATAGATTAATAATTTATTTTCAGGAGAATAGCAGTATTGCCTGCTATTCTCTTTTTGTTTGATATCACACCAGTTATTGAATAGTCTTATTTTAAACAAGGTGTCTCAACTTGCATACACCGTTCATTTACTTGAAGTGAGATATAAGAAAGAAATAAAACAATTTTATTTTTTCACAAAATGGCTCGATTTCTGTTATTAATGAATTGTAGATTTGGAAATATTTTTAGCAGTGATTTCAGGAAACAGTAATTAAATAATGCTGTAATTTGAAGTTTTTATTGTACTTGTAATTGCTTCTATTATTAAATAAATTAACCCGGTCTATTTGTATAAGTAATATTTATTAACCCTGCTCTCAATAAATTTGAGGGCCATAGTCCAAAGGGAGAATTAGAAGATGTCTTTCAGAGTATATGAAAGTGCAGTCATTATTAATGCTGCATTAGATGATCCCCAAATTGAATCCGTAATATCTCAAATTAAGGATACCATAATTAATAATGGCGGGGAGATAAGGGAGATTGAGAACTGGGGGAGGAAAAGGTTAGCTTACATGATCAAGAAAAGCAAAGTGGGGTATTATATAATAATCAGATTTAATGCCACGCCGAACCTAATTTCCAAGTTAGAAAGATCCTATCAGCTCGATGAGCATATTTTAAGGTATCTTACGGTTAAACTAGATGCCGATGCGCTGGAGCAAATAGAAAAAAGCAAGTCACTCTCCGTTGAAGAGCCGGAATTGCCAGCCGAGGTAGTCCCGAATCCCATATTGGAATTTAAGGATGAAGATGAATCTAAAGATCGTGATCAACTTAAATAATTATATTAGATAAGCAGGGAGGAAATAACAATGGCCGAATTGAAAATGCCCGAAATTAATTACGTAATAGTGGCCGGAAACTTGACTAAAGATCCAGTATTTCGTCAAACAACTAATAATACTCCAGTCGTTAATTTTTCTATCGCATCAAACAGAAAATACAAAGACAGCTCAAATCAATGGCAGGAGGACGTATGTTACGTCGGGATAGTTGCTTGGAACAGATTAGCTGAAAGCTGCAAAGATAGGCTTAAAAAAGGTTCTGCCGTTTTAATTGACGGGGAACTGCAAAGCCGCAACTGGAAATCGGAAGAGGGTCATAATAGAAGCATCGTAGAAATAAAAGCCAGAAGGATCCAGTTTCTTAACAAAAGAGCCAAACCGACCGGTGCTGAAAACGGTCATGAAGGAGAAGATTACGTCTTTTCAGAGGATGAAAGTAGTAATCCCGATTATACCGCAGATTCATTCGATAAATTTTTAACAAATGACGAATCCGATTTGATCAAAGAGTAAGGAGATAAATGCGTAAAGAAATAAAAACAAAAAAATTCTGCAGATTTACTCAGGCTGGTATTAAATACATTGATTACAAAGATGTTAAGCTGCTTCAGAAATATATTTCTGAACAAGGGAAAATAATTCCAAAAAGAATTACGGGCACAAGTTCTAAATATCAGCGGCAGCTTGCAATCGCTATTAAAAGAGCAAGGCACTTAGCTCTATTGCCTTATGTTGCCGAAGCATTAAGGTAATTTATATTTCCTCAATTTATCAGCAGGTAAAAAAATGAAGGTAATATTAAGACAAAATTTTGAATCACTCGGGAAAGTCGGCGATGTTGTTGATGTTAAGGAAGGTTACGCGTTCAACTACTTGATTCCCCGGAAAATAGCATACACTGCGGCAAAAGGAAATGTAGCTGCACTTGAGGAAGAAAAGAAAAATCTGGCTAAAAGAATACAGCAGGAGATTTTAGACGCGGAAAAAATAGCCGCGGAACTTGAAAAGGTTTCAGTTACTATTCCGGTGCAGGTCGGAGAAGAAGACAAAATATTCGGTTCCGTTACTACTCAAATGATTTCCGATGGATTGAAAACAAAAGGCTACGACATTGACAAGAGAAAAATTGAGATTGAAGAACCGATTAAATCTCTTGGAATTTACGGAATTAACGTTAAACTGCATGCCAACATTAGTGCAAAAATAAAGGTTTGGGTGGTGAGAGAATAATTTTTATTTTACGGATATAAAAAAAGAGACCGTCTCAGAAGTTACGATTTGAGGCGGTCTTTTTTTTGTTTAATAGGGGAATAAGCTTAGTGAACTTTAATTTTCTTCTCTGTAATGAGTCTGGCAACTTCCGATGTACCGTTCTTTGAAAGAGTCTTTATTGCTTTAGCCGAGAGCTTTAAAGTTACAAATCTATTCAGCTCCTGAACCCATACTCTCTTTTTCTGCAGATTGGGTAAGAATCTTCTCTTAGTTCTATTATGAGCATGGGAAACGCTGTTGCCGTACATCGGCTTTATACCGGAAATTTGACATTTTCTGGCCATTTAATCTCCTAATTTCGGCTTTTCAGATTACTGCAATTTCATTTTAAAATTAGACAGCTAATATAGATAAAAAAGAGATAAAAAAATAAACTAATGCCCACTAATTTTTCTGAAGTACTTAATTTACGATATTTGTAAATAAGCTAAAAAACTACTTGAAAGTAAGTTATTCCTTATTATTTTATTGCTAAATATTTGGAGATTTATATGGAATATTATGAACTTCATCCGGTTGATCCGCAGCTCCGCTTCATAAATAAAGCCGTAAAAATATTAAAAGAAGGGGGAGTGATTATTTATCCAACCGATACCGTTTACGGAATCGGGTGTGATATCTTCAATAAAGATGCTCTGGAAAGAATTTTTACAATAAAGAACGAGAGCCATAAATTACTCAGTTTTGTCTGCGCCAATCTTAAGGATATAGCAAAATATGCCAGGGTTTCCGATTATGCATACAGAACCATGAAACACCTTCTGCCCGGCCCATATACTTTCATTCTGCCTGCAGCTAAGCAGGTCCCAAAAAAATTGTGGAGTAAAAGAAAAACTGTTGGGATTAGAGTGCCGAATCACCAGGTTTGTCTGAAGCTAGTCGAAGAACTAGGTAATCCGATTATAAGCACAAGCGCTACAGGAAAGAACGGCCAGATTATTTTCGATCCGCTGGAAATTAAAGACCGCTTTTCCAACCAGGTAGATCTAATGCTTGCTTCCGGCAGTCTCTCCGGCGATCTATCTAGTGTCATTGATTTGAGCGAAGATGCTCCTGAGGTAATCAGGGAAGGCGCCGGAGATGTAAGTCTGTTTCAATAAATTTTGCTAAGGGAAAGAGAATGAAAAAGAGAAAGTCGGCGAAGGTCGTCAGACTCCGTAGAGTCTGTCGGACTCTACGAGCGAACCTCGCCAAAGGCCGGATCAAGAGAAAGACATGAGCCATTTTGTAAAAACCAAATATGATCTTGATTCTCCCGATTTAGTCTCTGTTGTTGATGAGCTGTCTTTATGGGCGGCGCCGTTCGGTCTAAGACTTCTTGAGATGATAAATATGAGGAAGAATATTACTGCTCTGGATATCGGTTTTGGTTTGGGTTTTCCGCTTCTGGAGACAGCAATGCGGCTCGGTGATTCATGCAAGGTTTACGGCATCGATCCATGGGAAGCTGCAATTGAAAGAGTTGAGACCAAAATAAAAATCTACGGAATAAATAACGTTGAACTTATTACAGGTCATGCAGAAAACATCCCGCTGCCTGATAAGTGCATAGATTTGATAATAAGCAATAACGGGTTAAATAACGTTGAGAACCAGGAAAAAGTTTTTGGCGAGTGCGGAAGAGTAAGCAGACCCGGAGCGCAGCTTGTCTTTAATTTTAATCTTGAAGATACAATGATTGAATTCTATTGTGTCTTAAAGAATATCCTGAATGAACTTGGGATGTCCCGCGAAATAGAAAAAGTAAAGGATCATATCTATTCTAAACGCAAACCGCTGCAGGAAGTTGTCTCCCTAGTTGAAAAAAACGGATTTAAGATCAATCAGGTAAAAAATGATTCATTCCGGTTCAGGTATAACGACGGAACGGCAATGTTCAATCATTTCCTTATTAGGCTGGCTTTCCTGAACAGCTGGCATGAGCTTGTGCCGGAAGAAAAACAGGCGGAAATGTTTGATGAAGCCGAAAGAAGGCTTAACAGTATTGCAGGAAAAGAGGGTGAGTTGAATCTAACCGTTCCATTTGTTACGATTGAAGCATTTAAAAAATAATTACGGTTTCTTTTCCCTGTAAATAAAATTGGAAGATGCCTGGGCCGAAGGTGTTAAAATAATTTCATTTATATTCACATGGTCAGGTCTTGTAATGCAGAACAGCACAGCTTCTGCAATATCTTTCGGGGAAAGAGGCTGCAAGCCTTCATAAACTTTGTTTGCTTTCTCCTCATCGCCGCTGAACCTTACTTTGCTGAATTCAGTAAGAACCATTCCCGGGTCAACCGTGCTAACCTTAATATTCCTGTCAAGTACATCCAGTCTTATAGCTTGTGTCAGAGCATTTACAGCAAACTTGGTGGCACAATAGACATTCCCGTTTAAGTAAACATCATGTCCCGCAGTTGAGCCGATATTTACTATATGTCCTTTTTTCCTTTCAACCATTGCAGGAAGTATTTGTCTTGTTACATACAAAAGACCTTTGACATTTGTGTCGATCATCTCTTCCCAGTCATCTATATTTCCTTCATAAAGTTTGTGAAATCCTTTTGCAAGTCCGGCATTGTTTAACAGTACATCGATTCTCTGAAATTCATCCGGTATTGAAGAAATTTTTTCTTTTACATTCTTTCGGTTGCGCACGTCCAACTCAACAGTAAGTATTTTTGTGCCGAATTTTTTCTTAAGTTCTTCCGATATTTTTTTGATTCTTTCAAATCTGCGGGCAGATAAAATCAATTTGGCTCCTTCGGCTGCAAACAATTCGGCGCATGCTTTTCCGATTCCCGAAGATGCGCCAGTAATAAA
>DAISZW010000083.1:12647-13973 GCA_036824595.1 Ignavibacteriaceae bacterium | reverse complement strand
TTCTATAAGTCTGAAAGAGGGAGAAGAAGTATTTAAAGATCATGCAAAAATAGTAAGACAGTTCGGTGCAGCGGTTATTGTAATGGCATTTGATGAGAAAGGACAGGCAGATACTTTCCCCAGGAAAATTGAGATTTTTAAAAGAGCTTATAAAATTCTAACTGAAGAAATCGGCTTTCCACCGCAGGATATCATATTCGATCCGAATGTTCTTACTATTGCAACCGGTATAGAGGAGCATAATAATTATGCGGTCGATTTCATTGAAGCCACAAGATGGATAAAGAAAAATCTGCCTCTTGTGAAAGTATCAGGAGGGATCAGCAATCTTTCGTTTTCATTCCGCGGCAACGAGGTAGTCCGGAGAGCAATGCATTCCGCTTTCCTTTATCATGCAATTAAAGCCGGATTGGATATGGGAATTGTTAATGCCGGACAGCTTGAGGTGTATGAGCAAATACCAAAGGATCTGCTTGGACTTGTTGAAGATGTAATTTTAAATAGAAGACCCGATTCAACAGAACGTCTCCTGGAATTTGCAGAAAAAGTAAAACAAAAAGAGAAAGAACCGGGGAAAATTGATGAATGGAGAAGACTGCCGGTACAGGAACGATTGAAGCATGCATTAATTAAAGGTATTGTCGATTTTATTGATGAAGATGTTGAAGAGGCACGGCAGTTATATTCCCGTCCGATAGATGTTATTGAAGGACCGCTAATGGACGGTATGAATGTAGTCGGCGATTTATTCGGATCAGGGAAAATGTTTCTGCCGCAGGTAGTAAAGAGCGCTAGAGTAATGAAGAAGGCAGTAGCCCGGTTAATTCCTTTTCTCGAAGCAGAAAAAGCGAACAATCCTTTCCCGAGTGAGCAAGGGCGAGTTTTAATGGCAACGGTGAAAGGCGATGTTCACGACATCGGGAAAAATATTGTGGGCGTGGTTTTAGGATGCAACAACTATAAAGTGATTGACCTTGGGGTAATGGTAAGCGCGGAAAAAATTCTGGAAACCGCAGTGGAAGAAAAAGTAGATGCAATAGGATTAAGCGGATTAATTACTCCTTCTTTGGATGAAATGGTTCACGTTGCTAAAGAAATGGAAAGGGAAGGATTTAAGTTGCCTTTGCTTATCGGCGGTGCAACAACCTCAAGGATTCATACAGCGGTTAAGATAGCTCCGAATTATTCCGGAACTACAATTCATGTGCTCGACGCTTCCAAAAGCGTTCCTGTAGTGAGTAATCTGCTTAACGATGATAAAAAGTTAAAAGAAAATTTTGAAAGAACTGTTTTAAATGAATATAAGAAATTGAAAGAGGAGCATCT
>DAISZW010000083.1:4384-12547 GCA_036824595.1 Ignavibacteriaceae bacterium | reverse complement strand
AACTCCATTATGGTAAAAGCTTTAGCGGACAGGCTTGCGGAAGCTTTTGCAGAGCATCTTCATGAGTTGGTGAGAAAAGATTATTGGGGATATTCGCCTGAAGAAAAGCTGAAAACTGATGATCTTATCAAAGAAAAATACATTGGAATCCGGCCTGCGCCCGGATATCCAGCTCAGCCTGATCATAGTGAAAAAATAATTATCTTCGATCTGCTTGAAGTTGAATCGTGCCTTGGAGGTTCAATTAAATTAACCGAAAACCTTGCAATGCACCCTGCCGCATCGGTATCCGGTTTATACTTTTCAAATCCGGAAGCAAAGTATTTTAATGTTGGAAAGATAGGGAAAGACCAAGTGCTCGATTACCACAGGCGCAAGGGAATGAGTTTAGAAGAGACTGAAAGATGGCTGAGACCGATATTGAATTATGATTAAACAAGAATTTTTCCTCGTATCACAGATTAGTAATTTGTGATGCACTCTTGTGTTAACATCCCTCGTCTATTACATTTGTTTTACTAAAATCTAGAATTACTAACACTCTCCGAAAGAAAATCAATGCCTGAAATTGAAAAGCTGGTTCAGCAAGTTGCCGATATCGTCTGGGGATATCCTTTATTAATTCTTTTAATGGGGACGCATATTTTTTTAACAATCCGTTTAAAGTTTATACAAAGATTCATCGGGTATGCGATTAAGATTTCTTTTAAAAGATCTAAAGAAGGGGAGGGAGATATAAGTCAGTTTGGCGCTTTAACGACTGCACTTGCTGCAACAATCGGGACAGGTAATATTGTAGGAGTTGCCACTGCCGTTGCTGCCGGAGGGCCCGGCGCAGTGCTCTGGATGTGGCTCACCGGAGTTTTCGGAATTGCAACAAAATATGCAGAGGCGCTGCTTTCCGTTAAATTCAGAATTACCACTTCTTCAGGTTTAATGGCAGGCGGACCGATGTATGTGCTTGAGCGGGGAATGAAACAAAAATGGCTTGCGGTTCTTTTTGCAGCATTTACTGCAATTTCCGCATTCGGAATCGGTAATTTGGTTCAGTCGAATTCAATATCAATTATGGTGAGCGAAACTTTTCACATCGAAAATTGGATAACGGGGCTGATGCTCACTATCTTAACAGGAGTTGCAATAATCGGCGGAATAAAATCTATTGCTGCATGGTGTGAAAAGCTCGTCCCTTTCATGGCAGTATTTTATGTGATCGGATGCCTTATAATACTTATTATCAATTATGCCTCTATACCTGAAACAATTAATCTAATTATAAGTTCAGCATTCACTGGTCAGGCTGCAATCGGAGGCTTCCTTGGTGCCGGAATGAAAGAGGCAATTAGGTACGGTGTTGCGAGAGGACTTTTTTCAAATGAATCGGGACTCGGCAGCGCACCTATTGTTGCTGCTGCTGCACAGACACAAAATCCTGTGCGTCAGGCCCTGGTCTCTTCAACCGGGACTTTCTGGGACACTGTTGTAGTCTGCGCAATGACCGGTTTGGTTCTAGTAAATTCGGGTGAATGGATAAACGGGCTGCAGGGTGCTGCCTTAACCAAGACTGCTTTTTCCGATATTCCTGTTGTCGGTCCGATAGTCCTGACGATTGGTCTTTTGACTTTTGTTTTTTCAACTATTCTTGGCTGGTCTTACTACGGTGAAAAGGCTGCCGAATATCTTTTCGGGGAACGGATTATTAAGCCATACCGGTGGCTGTGGGTAGTTGCTGTATTTATCGGATCTGTTCTGACTCTTCCTCTTGTATGGTCATTAGCTGACGTTACTAACGGATTAATGGCAATTCCGAATTTAATTTCACTTATAGCTTTGAATACGGTGATTTTCAAAGAAACTTCGGAATATCTTTGGGCAAAGAAAAAACCTTAATAATTTAATATTTTCATTATTAGGGGATAATTTATTAATGAGGCACGTCTAATTTCTTCATCAAAATTCTCCGTTAAAAAAATTTTTATGGATTCTTGCCAAGATTTTATGGATTTTTGATATAGAGATTTAATTTTTTTAGAGAATTTTTTATGGCTGTCATTAAACCTTTCAAAGCTTTAAGACCTTCCTGTAAATCTGCTCATTTAGTTGCTAGCGTACCTTACGATGTAGTAAACAGGGAAGAAGCGAAAGAGCTCGCAAAAAATAATCCAGTTAGTTTTTTAAGAGTAAGCCGTGCAGAAATTGAGCTGGATGAAAAAGTAAATCCTTATTCAAAAGAAGTTTATCAAAGAGCAAAAGAAAACCTGGAAAAGTTGAAGAAAGAAGTTCCTTTGGTAATAGAAGAAGAACCGCATTTCTATCTTTACCGGCTTATTATGGACGGCCGTGAACAGACCGGAATTACTGCTGTCTTTTCAGTCGATGATTATGACAATGATGTAATCTTAAAGCATGAAAAGACCCGGAAAGAAAAAGAGGACGACCGGACAAATCATATTATAACAACAGAGGCACAGACCGGTCCTGTGTTTTTAACTTACCGGGGAATTAAGAGTATAGATGATGTTGTAGAAAAAGTAATTAATAATTCCAAACCATTGTACGATTTTAAAGCTTCGGATAATATACAGCATACAGTCTGGATGGTGCCGGAAAAAGATAATAAAACAATAGTAAATGAAATTGCAAAAGTAAAAAATCTTTATATTGCCGACGGGCATCACCGTGCTGCAAGTGCAGGCCGTGCAAGGAAAGTTAAAAAAGATAAAAATCCTAAGCATAAGGGAAATGAAGAGTACAACTACTTTATAGGAGTTCTCTTCCCTGCCGAGCAGCTTAAAATTCTCCCGTACAACAGGGTTGTATTTTCACTTAACGGATCAACTAAGGAAGAATTCCTCAATAAGCTGAAAGATAAATTTCTTGTTGAAAAAAGTGCACGGAAAGAACCAGGTGAAAAATTAAGCTTTGGTGTTTATATTGGGAGTGAATGGTACTTAATAAAGGCGAAGGATTCAGTATCGGCAAGCAGCGCATTATCTAATTCTGTTTCAGGTACTCTCGATGTAAGTATTTTGCAGGAATTCATTCTTAGTCCTATTCTTGGAATTGAGGATATAAGGACGAGCAAGAATATCGATTTTATCGGGGGAATCCGGGGTACAAAAGAGCTGGAGAAGATTGTCGACAGCGGCAGAGCTGCAGCCGCATTTTCACTTTACCCGGTTTCCGTTGACGATCTTATGAGGATTTCGGATGCCGTAGAAATTATGCCGCCGAAATCTACCTGGTTTGAACCGAAGCTCAGAGACGGATTATTAGTGCATTTAATTTGAAAATTTATTTCTTTAATTATTTAAAATATAAAATCTATAGATGAGGGAATATGGCAAATCGAATATATAACTTCAGTGCAGGACCGGCTGTTCTTCCGGAGGAAGTCCTTTTAGAAGCTCAGGAATATCTGTTTTCTCTTCCCGGGGTTGGAATGTCAATCCTGGAAATAAGCCACCGTTCAAAAGCATTTGATAAAATTATTCTTGAGGCGGAGCAGGAATTACGCTCGCTTTTAAATATAAGCGACAACTATGCAGTTCTATTCCTGCAGGGCGGAGCTTCACTGCAATTTTCAATGGTTGCTTTGAATCTGATGCCTAACAAAAAAGCCGATTATATAATTACGGGAAGCTGGTCAAAGAAAGCACTGAAAGAAGCAAAACGGGTCGGTACAATTAATATTGCTGCTACTACCGAAGCAGAAAATTTTAAACGCATTCCGATGCAGAATGAATTGAAACTTGATCCCTCTGCCGATTATGTCCATTTCACCTCAAACAATACAATTTACGGAACACAATGGCAAACCGAGCCGCAGGTAGGAGATATCCCGCTTGTATGTGATGCATCCTCCGATATCCTTCACAAAAAAATTGATGTAAATAAATACGGACTGATTTACGCAGGTGCGCAGAAGAATATGGGACCTTCCGGAGTAACGCTGGTTATAATCAGAAAAGATCTTGCCGAAAGAGCATCGGATGAACTTCACACCATGCTGAATTATAAAATCCATATTGAAAATAAATCACTCTATAATACTCCAAATACATTTGGAATTTATATCATTGGACTGGTCGCAAGATGGCTGAAGAAAAACGGCGGCCTCGATGCAATGCATAAAGTAAACAAGCAGAAAGCAGATGCTCTTTATAGATGCATCGATGAAAGCGGCGGTTTCTACAAAGGCCACGCCGAGAAAGACAGCCGTTCGTTAATGAATGTTACTTTTAGGATGCCTTCGGAAGAACTGGAGAAGAAATTAATTGCCGATGCAACGGCAGCGGGATTTGACGGGTTGAAAGGCCACCGCTCTGTAGGAGGACTCAGAGCTTCTATTTATAATGCTTTCCCGCTTAAAGGGATACACGATCTAGTACAATTTATGAAGGATTTCCAGGCTAAATATGCCGATGAAAAAGTGGCTGCAAAATAAATTGATATTTATGAAGCATTACGGAATATTACTCCTTTTTACAGGATTATTTTTCACTTCTTGTTCCAGGGAAGAAGAAGTAAAACTAGAAGCTTTCAGCACTGAAGCATTTGCTTACGATCTGGGGAGCGGTTGGGAGGTAAATGCATCTACTTTTGTGAAAGGATTCATGCAGGGACAGGAAGGCGAAAGCTATACTGCACTTCTGTCGTACGATATTGATCTTGTTACTTCAAACGGCGACACAATAAAATCGTTAATAAGCCGGACAGAAGACAAGAAAAATAATGAAGAAATGATGGATACCGAGCTTGAAGTCCAATTTGAGCTTGATTCTACTTATGCACCTGGAAAATATTCTGTGGTTTTCAGAGTAAAGGATGGAATGACGAACCGGAGCGTAGTTTCTTCTGCGGATTTTGAGATTTCTGAGGAATAACATTTCTTAATAAAAGCCTTCGGGATCCAACTCGAAGGCTGATTTATTCCAAGAATTTTTTTGGTATCAGCTTTCTCCCGGCATATCCTGCTTCAATTTCATGATAGTACAAAATTTCATCTTCATCGCTGCGCCAGCATAAAAATACCTCTTCGCCATCAATTACTGCAGGGAAATCAACCAGGCCGATTGTAAAATTCCAGTCTTTATAATGGCATCCGATCTCTTCAATTTCCTGTATAAAGTCATTTATATCATCCGCCATTTTTCCGATTACCGGATTATTTTTTATTTCACCTCCCAAATCATCCGCAAGAAGACGCATTTCTTTTGATGTATCAAGAATATCTTTCACTATTCTTTTTACAAGAGGCAAGGTCTTTTTTGCCTCAGACGGAGTGAAATGCTTTATTTCCGTAGTCATAGTTAATTATCTTAATTCAAATAGTTAAAAATTTCCAGGAACCCTCAGCCGGTAATTTATTTAACAAAGATAACAAAATTAGAACAAGTTTATATACTATTTTGATCATAAAATGTTTCTGACGGAAAAATTGTGAAAAATATCCTTTCGAAGGTGCTGTATCATAAATAATAAGAGTATTTTCTATTTACCATTCAAGGGAACGAAAATGGTCTGTTTAGTGTAAAAGTTCACAGTTATTTTTTGCAGAATATTAATCTTAATTGAGGTTTAATGATAAAACTTATCTGGATTTTGCTTTTTCTTCCGTTTATCGAATTTAATCCGAATAGCGACGCTGGACGTAAAGGCAGTGCCTATAATAAAAATTGCTTCCGGGCAATTGAAAATCATTCTTTGGAACTGGCTGTAATCGGTGATCTTCAAAAAACTTCTCTGCCGGAACTTTTATTAAACAGGGAGCAGAATGATCCGGAACGCATGGAAATAATTAAAGCAGTCTCCGGCGAGAATTTAAATGGAGTAATTCTGCTTGGAGATCTCGTATTTGAAGGATCGGATACAAAAGAATGGAGAGAATTTGATAATCTTATCAGGTGCATTTCTGCAAAAGGAATTCCATTATTTACTGTAATGGGAAATCATGAATACTGGGGTAGAAACCGTTCGGCTGTATCGAATGTTTCATCAAGATTTCCCCAGATAACTGCCGGTCAAAGCTGGTACTCCGTCAAATCAGACAGCATATGTTTAATTTTCCTCGATTCAAACTACGGCGCACTCGACGATGAAAAGTGGGACAAACAGCTTAACTGGTTAAGGAAAAACCTTTCGGATGCAGATAACGATCAGTCGGTTAAGGGTGTGATCGTCTTTCTTCATCATCCTCCATACTCTAACAGTCTAATAACCGGTGATGATGAAAAACTTCAAGAGGAGATAGTGTCTTTATTTAATTCATCAAAAAAATCCGCGGCTATGATCAGCGGCCATGCACATAGTTATGAAAGATTTGCATACAATGGTAAAGCTTTTATAATCTCCGGGGGTGGGGGCGGGCCGAGGATAAATTTAAATACCGGCAAAAAACTTCATCCGGATTTCTGCAAGCTTTCCTACCCCAGACCATTCCATTATCTTCTTCTAAAAAGAAACGGGAATAAAATTGAGGTTTCGGTAAAAGGCCTGAATAAAGGGAGCAGGGAATTTTTCTTAATAGAGTCATTCAGTCTGAATTTATCCGGTCATTCAAAGAATTCATAAGATTTCAATACCGGGAATAATATTACTGCTTTGAAATTATTCAATGTATTTTAATATTTGAGATATTCCCGTTTTTTAATATTCTGTGAAAAGGTACACTATGGAACAAACCGAAGCAATTCCCCTGCCTGAAAAAAAACAAAAATCATTATCGGATGTTATAAAAAATGCTTTTAAAGAACTTAAGGATACTTCCATTGCTTTTGTGAAAGCACCGCAGGCTTTGTGGGGAATTAATGTTCCTTATGTCCTGGAAGGATTAGTCTACTTCGGAATACTTACTGAGCTGGGGATATTTTCCTCTGAAAATGTCGGTTTGATTGACTCCCAGGCAAGCCTGGTTTACAGCTTTGTTACAGGCGGAATTACACTTGCCATGCTTCTGCTGGGTGGATATTCCGATAAAATCGGAGTCCGTAAATCATTAATAATTTCCTTTATTGTATTCTTAACCGGCAGAATTTTAGTTTCACTTTCCGGAACGCTCGGATTATCGAACGGTCTCTGGTCGCCTATGTTCTTTACAATGATTTCCGGTTTATTTATTATGGTTACGGCATACGGGCTCTATCAGCCTGCTGCTTATGCAGGGGTAAAAAGATATACTACTCCTAAAACTGCGGCAATTGCATACGGTGCAATTTACGGCTTCATGAATTTGGGCGCCTTTTTATCCGGCTTCGTTGCATCTTTAACAAGGCAGAATTTTGAAGAGACTTTTCCGCCTAACGGTTTGACTGCAGTATTCTGGGTTTTTGCATTAATTACATTCATTGCGTTATTGCTTTGCTTCGGACTTCTAACCAAGAAAGCTGATTCGGATGCTGCAGCAAAAGCAAATGCTGAAAAGAAAACTGCAGAGGAAAAAGAAGAGAACCAAGCAGTAAAAGGAAAAATTAATAATGCTCCTCTTATTGGATACGGCTTAATAACTCTTCTTTTCTTTTTATTATCAGGATTTGCTTTCAATGTTTCATTCAATTCTGTAACCAAGTTTAATTTATTCGGGCTAAATATTACTTTCGATCTGTTCTTTATTCTTTCCCTGATCTTCCTCGGAATTTCTGTTTATGAATTTTTACGGAAAAGACCTTTCCATCCTTTTAGAGATAAGAGATTTTCTTTTTTTATTTTCATTTTAATCCCGGTTCAGACATTATTTGCACATAACTGGCTAACCATTCCTTACTATACTAAAAGAGCATTCCCGGTCGGTTCGGTAGTTGAGAAATATTATGAGGTTTTTTCAAATATAAATCCTTTACTGATTTTCATTCTGGCGCCAATAATTGCAGGCTTAACATCCAGGGCTAATGTTTACCGTATGATGATTTTAGGAACAACGGTAATGGCTATCCCTACTTTTTTACTTACCACGGGTCCGAGTGTTTATCTGTTCCTCCTTTATGTTTTCATCAGTACTGTTGGTGAAGCTATGTGGCAGCCCAGGTTTCTGCAGTGGATTGCAGAGGTAGCTCCGAAAGGGATGACCGGATTGTATATGGGTGTTGGGCAGTTCCCATGGTTTTTAACAAAAGTAATTACAGGTTTTTATTCAGGCTGGTTCCTGATGCAGTATTGCCCGGACGG
>DAISZW010000083.1:1500-4284 GCA_036824595.1 Ignavibacteriaceae bacterium | reverse complement strand
TTTCCCAGAACATCGTATACTTTAAGCTGCACAATTTTATTCCCGGATGCTGGTATTGAATATTTTATTTTTGTAGTGGGATTAAACGGATTAGGATAGTTCTGATATAAAATAAATCTATCCGGCGTAGAGTTTTGATTCCCATTTTCAACACCTACCGTATAAGTCTTTGCATTGAAATATCCCGCGGTAAAGACCAGCGGAGCATTCCAATTCAAGCAGATTTCATTTGATGCATAGCTGTCCAGGTGATCAATAAAGCAGAGGGCAGGCGGAGTTTCGCTGTTAAAATTTCTTCTCAGAACATCATCACTTAGATATTCGTTCGGTCCGCCTGCAGCATAACCGGGAACAGGTTCGGCAACATTATCTGCAGCGGAAGGCCTATGATGAATATGCATCGGGTATCTTAAGCCTACTCCTGTTACAAAACTGATATTATGGGCATTCGTTCCTAAGATGTAATTAAACTGATATTGAGCCGCTTTCAAATATTCATCATTCCCGGTAAGTTCATGAGCAAGGATAAGAATAATGGCGCGGTTCAATACCACTGCATTGCTCCCCCAATTGTATTCACCAGGATTTATTGAAACATTAAAACCATCATTTTGTATGTCCGGCAATAAATTATTAGAGTAAGAAATAATCGCATTATGCAGTGTGGATTTTAGATTTTCATCTCCCGGATCAGCTAAAAACAGGTAGCTTATGTTTCCCATTTGTGCAACATTCGGCCAGCTCATTTCATTTTGAAAAGGTACTATTTCTGAAAGTAAAAGAGAATAGCCGTCAAAATATGTTTGATTACTTGTGCTTATATAAAGTTCACTGTACGCCCATAGTCTTTCATCCTTGTCATAACTGTCACCGTAAGAACCTGATTGAGAATCGCTTGGATTTCTAAAGCCGCCCGCCGGAACAATATCGGGATGATTTTGCAGGTATGATGCACTTAATTCTGCGGCATTGAGGCACGCATTTGCAAAAGTAGAATCGAATGATCTGAAAGCCCTATAAGCTTTTGCCATTACCGCAGCAAAATCTGCAGTGGCTGTTGAAGAAATCTGATAAATGTATCTTCCGGCATTATCAGCCTCCGGCATAATATATCCCGGAAAATTTAAAGCAGCTACTTTGTGAAAAACACCTCCGTCATCGTTCTGCATTTTCAGCATCCAGTCCAGTTCGAATCGTACTTCATCTAAAATATCCGGAATCCCGTTTCCGCTTTCAGGAATATTTAAATTATCCATGCTGAAAAGATCAGGGAAAAGTTCATAAGCCATCAATAATGTACCGGCAGAAATTCCGGCATTAACGATGTATTTCCCGTAATCTCCTGCATCGTGCCATCCCCCGGTTGTAATTTTGTTGCCGGTTTTTCCGGCAGTGCTGTGAAAGATTCCGTCATTTGTGTGGCAAATTTCATGATTGTATACACCGCTGTAAGGTTCCGCTAAAGCCGTGCCGCATCTCCAAAAATAAAATCCTTTTACAGATTTATATAAAACATCTTCATATACATCTTCGGAAACGGAAAAAGTATCGGACGCGAGATTTTCTGAAACTTTAATGTAGAAATTTCCTTCGGTGTTAAAATCAGAAAATTCCCCTTTGGAAATATTCAATCCGGTCGAAGCATCATTTTCAATTTTTATAGAAATGTTTCCCTGATATACCGTATCATTATTATCCGTTCTGCAGACAACAAATGATGCAACATCGGAGTCGGTATAGAAAAATTTGAAGCCGTCGGTTTTGTATCCGGCCTGATTTATAAAAACAGATTGAGAACGGATATTCAGAGCAGAAAAAATAATAATACACAAAGCAGCGGAGAAAATATAAAATGATCTGACGGGTTTTGTAAAATTATTCACTAATCCTCCGGAATCTTTTAGGCTAAATTACTCAAGAGGAGCCTGATTGTAAATATCTTCTGCTGTTTTTCCCGGTTAGGAGGATATTAAAATACTTCTCCTAAAAACTTCTGCAGTTCAGCCCAGCTTTGCTCGTCTGCCTGCTTATTATAAGCAATCGGCATGTTAAACTTCTTTCCTGTGCTGTCGGCTTCCGGATTTGTAAAAGCATGTTTTGCACCGGGATAACTGATAAATTTATAGTCGATTCCTGCATCATCCATTGCCTTTCTGAATTTATCAGCCTGTTCTTTCGGAACGAATGGATCTGCATCGCCGGTACACACTAGAAGTTTAGCCTGTACATTTCCGGGATTATCTACCTTCTCCGGGAGGCTGCCATGGAAGCTGCCTGCTCCATCCAAGTCTGCTCCTGCAAGCGCCATATGCAATACAACACCGCCGCCGAAACAATACCCGATTGCAGCGATTTTACTAGAGTCCGTTTGCTCCTGCTCTTTTAACAACGCGATTCCTGCAGCAAATCTTGCTGTGGCTGTATCGGGATTCTGATAAACGCTGGTTGCCATCTGCTGCGCATCTTTAGGATTGTCTGCAAGCTTTCCCTCACCGAACATATCTACAGCCAATGCAATATAACCCAGTTCTGCCAGCATGTCGGCCCTTCTCTTCGAATAGTCGTTGTTGCCCCACCATTCATGTACAACAATAACTCCGGGCCTTTTCCCTTTTTTATTTTCATCATATGTGAGATATCCCTTCATTGAAGTTCCTCCCGCAGTATAAAGAACATCCCGTCTTACTATAGAGGGCTCGCTTTGAGTTTCAGCTTCCTCTTTTTTTTCGGCACAGCTTATTGAGATGAACAAAAATAATAATGCTAATAATCCGTATTTCATAA
>DAISZW010000083.1:0-1400 GCA_036824595.1 Ignavibacteriaceae bacterium | reverse complement strand
GCACAGCTTATTGAGATGAACAAAAATAATAATGCTAATAATCCGTATTTCATAACTCCTCCAGATTTACTTAGTTAAAAGCAGTTTTAAAAACTTCAGCAGTTAATTATTATTTATTAATCGTGAGTGGAATGATAACCTGCATATTGACTCCGTTAAGAAGGAATCAAAAAAATTTCGTATAGAAGTTAGATTTGCCTGAATAAACAACCAAAGCCGAACATCACATTGATATCAAAGTATTCCGAAATTTATATGAGCCTTATAAAACTAGGCTCCGTACAAAATCTTATTTAACCGTGATTGTCCCGGTCATTTCCTCATGGTAAGTGCAGAAATAAGGATACGTGCCGGCTTTATCAAACTTATGAATAAACTCATCCCCTTTCTTCATCCTCTTTGAATGAAACTGTTTGGTCGGAGTATAGGGTGTTCCGCTGGCAACATTATGTTTTGCATTATCTTTATTTATCCATTTTACGGTTGTCCCGATACTAATTGTTTTCTCTTTCGGAACGAATTCTTCATCCTTCATTAATATTTCTACAGTGGCGGATGAATCAGCTTCATTAAAATAATTTAGTGACTCCAAGGTTTCTGCTTTTTTCTCAGGCAGGAGAGCTGCCGAAAAAACAACCATAAATAGGAACAGAGGAAAAAGTCTGGCAATATTTTTTCTAAATCTTAGCATCATAACCTCCGGGCAATATTTAAACATATTTACTAATTTATATTAGCACTAGTTATTGAACCATGAACAATAAATTTATATTTTAGATCACGCATAGGCAGAATAATTTTTACCCCGGATCATAAGAAATGGTGGTACAATTATGAAAAAATCACATCTTAGTCTTCTTTTTATTCTATTTTCCACATTCGCATATGCCCAATCCAATCCTCCTAAAACGGTTCCTTTTGTAGATTTAAAAAAGTATGTCGGAGTTTGGTATGAAATTGCCAGAATTCCCAATTCATTTCAGGATCAATGCATAAAAGGAACAGCCGCAAAATATTCTTTAAATGAGGATGGGGAAATAGAAGTCCTTAACTCCTGTATTGATGAAGATAATGAAGTAGATAAAGTGGACGGAATAGCACGGATTGTGGATAAATCTTCAAATTCAAAGCTCGAGGTAAGCTTCGTAAGCTTTTTAGGCTGGAGGCCTTTCTGGGGAGATTATTGGATAATCGGATTGGAAGAAAACTATAAATGGGCTCTGATCGGAACACCCGACAGGAAATACGGCTGGATACTGAGCCGCACTAAACAGCTCGAGTCTAAAACAATTGAAGATATTTTCAAGCTTATTAAAGAACAAGGTTATAATCCTGAAGATTTTAAAATGAGTCCGCAGTAAGATTTTACACGAATTTCACTAATAAAAATTCTGCAATTA
>DAISZW010000244.1:0-4088 GCA_036824595.1 Ignavibacteriaceae bacterium | reverse complement strand
ACTTCATCTTTATGTTCAGGAATACCGAATAAAATTACTGCAGGTATACCGAGCGAAGCCACATCTTTGCATTCGTTTACCAAAGTATCTACGGACATTTGATAAACACCCGGCATTGACTTGATAGGTTTTTTTATTTTTTCTCCGTGAACAACAAACAGAGGATAAATGAAATCATTTTTAGATAATTCCGTTTCCCTCACCATATCCCGGATGAGAGGATTATATCTTAATCTTCTTAATCTCTTAACTGGAAAGATGGCCATATTTTCTCCGATATAAAAAATTACTTTTTAAATTAAAAATGATCTAAATTAACGATTCATCATGCAGATTGAACATTACCTTATTTGTAATTAACTCTGCATTTTTAATGCAGTCGCCGATAGAAATTCCTCCGCGGTAATTTCCGCCTAAAATTATTCCCGGATTTATTTTTTCAAATTTGTCAAAATATTTTTCATGCTCTATGTAGCCGATATTATATTGAGGAATTGCTTTGTTCCAGTATTTATAAGAAATATAAACCGGCTCGGAATTAATCATCATTATCTTCTCAAATTCTTCGCGCACTTTTTTGATAAGAATCTCTTTATCAATATTGCCCACTTCAGGGTCTCTCGCACCTCCGATAAAAAGAGTAAAAGCGGCTTTATCTTCGGGCGCCCTGTCCGGGAAAATTACTGAAGACCATATTGCACCTAAGTATGATTTCCTTTCCTTTGAAGGAATTAAAAATCCGAATCCGTCAAGTACACGACCTATATCGGATTTATTATAACCGAGATAAAGAACAAGAACAGGCGGATAATAGATATTATTTAAATGTGAAGAAAGTCTTTCGTCCATGCTGTTAAAAAGCTGCGATGCGGCATAAGCCGGTACAGTTGAAATTATAACGTCAGTAGATAGAGTTCTGGTTTTACCGGCCTGGTTGAAAGTTACCTTGTACCCAGGTGAGCTTTTCTCGACTGCAACTGCTTCGGAAAAAAGAAGAACCTTTTCACCAAGATTGTTTGTCAATGCTTTCGGCAATACGCTCATTCCGTTTTTAAAAGAAAACATTTTTGCACTTTGCTTTGCTTTTTCCGGCCGGCGTTTCCTTTCCTTCATACTACGGATTGCACCCACAATTAAACCGCCGTATTTCTCTTCAAGATCGTAAAGCTTTGGGAAAGCGGATTTCACACTTAAGTCCTCCGGATTTCCTGCATATACTCCGGCGACAAAGGGATTGATTGCATAATCTAGAAATTCTTTTCCCAATCTCCGTGTAACAAATTCCGCAATGCTTTGATTGTAACCGTCCTTGGATCTTCCTATAAATGGTTCGGCAAATAATCTGAATTTTGCTTTTGCAGAGAATAACTGAGTCTTGAGAAAGAGCGAGGGATTCATCGGAAGCGGATGAAGTTCATTATTCCTCAAAATATATCTTTTATTTGAAGCCTTATTTGCATATACCAATTCATTCTGCAAATTAAGTTCATTAACAAGCTGGGATATAACCGGGGTAGTTTCTAATCCGCTGTTTGGCCCGCGGTCAAATAAAAATCCCTTTTCACGGACTGTTTCAATTGATCCTCCGATTTCATTTTTCTTTTCAAGCACGGTAACATCGAAGCCTTTTTTTGATAAAAGGTAAGCTGTTGTTAAACCGGATATGCCTGCACCAAGAATTACAATGTTTCTGGAGGAAATTGTAATTTTCATTTTTTCATCCTTTCTGCAACCAAATCATAGAGAGCATCAACAAAAAGCTGCGAATCGTTAAGACCTTCCATCACAATATAGTTTTCGATTCCGGATTTTTCTGCAACATGCCTGTACTCGATATCCAACTCATATAAGGTTTCTATATGATCGGAAACAAAACTAATCGGGATAATAAGCAGATGTTTCTTCCCTTTTCCGGCAAGTTCTTCAATCATTTTATCTGTGGCAGGTTCAAGCCATTTTGCCGGACCGACTTTACTCTGAAAACATAGATGATATTGATGATCATTATTCCGGAGTTTCATTACTGCTTCAATAGTTTCTTTGATCTGTCCGCTGTACGGATCTCCTTTCTTAAGATAGCTTACCGGAGTTCCGTGAGCACTAAAAACAAGTTGAATTTCATTTCTGATATTTTCCGGGAATTTCTGTAAAGCTTCATTAATTCTTTCATTTAATGCTTTAATGTAAACGGGATGAGTAAAATAGCTATCAATATAAATGAGATTTGAGGGATCGCCTTTGTAATATCTTTTCCATTCATTAAAAGAAGATCCTGTAGTTGAAACTGAGTAATGGGGATAAAGCGGAAGAAGAATTATTTTTTCGTAATCATTTTTTTCAATCTCTCCCACTGTTTCTTCCGTTAAAGGTTTCCAGTAGCGCATTGCTATAAAAACATCGGCTTTAAAGCCGTGTAAAAGAAGTTTATTCTGAAGCATTTTCCGCTGCTTTTCAGTCCACATGCCAAGAGGAGATTTTCCGCCGATTAATTTATATTCTTCTTGAACTTTAGGCGCACGCTTTTTCGAAATGTACCTTGCTAATGTTTTCTGAAAAGGGAGCTTGAAAATGTCCGGATCATTGAAGAGATTTTCCAGAAACGGCTGCACTGCATCGAGAGAATCTGGTCCTCCCAGGTTTAATAAAACAACTGCTGATTTATTTTTCAATAGATACTCTTTCGAAAATTTAGATTATATGCAGTTATTATTAAAGCAAACTAGTTATCTGTGAAGCCCTTAAGAAGAAATTTATCTGATGCATTAATATATATCATAAAAGATATATGATGCGTGCTAAAGAGAAAAAAACGTTGCTTTGAATAATTATACTGTTCTAGAATACTTTGCCCTATCTTCTTTCCTTTCAATATAACCGTCAAAGTTCATCGCAATATTGCGAATGAGGAGCCGGCCCATCCCGGTTACTTCAATTTTATTTTCATCTATTTTCACCAATTTATCCGCCTCCATTTCCTTAAGATTATTCAATCCCCAGGTAAAATATTCTTTGAAATTAATATTGAATTTTTCTTCAACCTGCTTAAAGTTAAGCTCAAAGTCGCACATCAAACGCATTATTACATAGCGGCGGACGACATCATCATCATTTAAATGATATCCTCTCGCAGTGGGGAGTATTTCGTTATCAAGAGCCTGATAATATTCTTTTTCAGTTTTGAAATTTTGTGCATAACATTTTTCAAGCTGACTTATTCCCGTAATTCCCATTGCATAAAGATCTGCATTTGCATTTGTGCTGTATCCCTGGAAATTCCTGTACAATTTTTTTTCTCTTAATGCAATCGACAGTTCATCATCCGGTTTTGCAAAATGATCCATTCCAATAAAAACATATCCTGCATTTGTCAGCATTTCGATAGTTGTCTTTAAAATATTCAGTTTAATTTCCGGAGCTGGAATATCTTCTGCATGAATTAACGCCATATGTTTTTTCAGCCACGGGACATGCGCATAATTGAATACAGCAATTCTATCGGGCGAAATATCAATAATCTTTTTAACGGTATCTGCAAAAGATTCAACCGATTGGAATGGGAGTCCGTAAATCAAATCAAGATTTATGCTGGCAAAACCAAGCTCTCTTATCCAGTCAACAGTCTGCCTCGTCATATCTTCAGGCTGGATTCTATTTACCGACTTCTGAACCTTTTCGTTAAAATCCTGAACGCCCATGCTGATCCTGTTAAAACCATTTTGCCTTAATGCTTCAAGATGGTCTTTCCTCAAGCCTCTGGGATCTATTTCGCAGCTGTTTTCGGAATTCTCTTTAAAGCTGAATGAAACATTTATGAAGGAAGCTAAATCCGCAATTTCATCGGGATTAAGATGAGTCGGCGTTCCTCCTCCCCAGTGAAGCTGTGAAACTTTCCTCTCCGGAAGAAGATAACTCCTAATCATGTCGGTTTCTTTTTTCAGGTACCTCGTATATTCCTTTACCCTGTCTCTATTGCGTGTTATGATCATATTGCAGCCGCAGAAATAGCAGAGTGTATCGCAGTAAGGAAGATGATAATACAAAGAAAGATCGGGGAGATTGCTGCCGTAATTGGTTTTTAAAATTTCATC
>DAISZW010000082.1:12868-14229 GCA_036824595.1 Ignavibacteriaceae bacterium | reverse complement strand
ATGTAGAAGATAATAAAACATCGGCACTCTGCCGAAGGTTATAAAAAATTTTGTTGCGAAGCCTTTTGCTTTCTCAAGAATAGCGAGTGAAAGGATGGTAATTCCTAAAGTAATTAATAAATACAATAGTGAAGGAGGGTATTTTTCAACATCTATAAAAGAAAATATTGTGAACAAAAAATTCTTTTCATCTTTCCATGTGTTCGGATCTCCATAAGCATTTGACAGGCGAAGCTGAAAAAATAGAACGATAAAACCAGCACCCATCAGGAATAAAATTTTTCTTCTTTTCTTTTCTTCCTTCAACAGAATTGTTCCGAACGAATACCCTGCAGCCATTACTCCTATCCATGGTATTAACGGATAAGCTGCAAAAAATTGATACCCCGGCAGATAAGAAATACCTCCGCCGTAATGAAGAATCTGCCACAGCCAGCCGAATGCGCCGAATTGTTCCGAATTGATACCGTCAAAAAGATTGTGAAAAATTATCATGGAAATTCCAATAATTGAAATTGTTCTTATCGATAAATGGATTAATCCGGCGAGTGCAACCATTGACCATCCGATTGCCCAGATAACCTGGCCTAATGTAAATGAGTAGTCGAGATTAAAAAACCATCCGAACCGGATGTAGGTTAGTTCAAGCAAAACCAGCCACAATCCTCTTGTCAAAAGAAAAACCGAAAGTTCTTTTTTGCTTTTTCCTCTTGTTGTTGATAAAAAAGCTCCTGTGCCGGCAAGAAATATAAATGTAGGAGCGCATAAATGTGTAATCCAGCGGGTTATAAAAAGCTCGGGATTTGTTTGGCTTAAATCTAGAGGATCATAACGGACATTTGTGAAATAATCTCTTACATGATCGAGAGCCATTAAAACCATTACTATTCCGCGGACAAGATCAACCGAATTTAACCGCGGCAGTTTGTAAACAATTTCGGGTGGAGAAGTTTTTTCTGTTATTATAATATCTGAATCTTTAAACATAGATAAATCTCATCGATTGATTTTAAGAAAATTCAGAAAGATCAGGAGTTTTTAAGCAGAGTACCTGGGATAAGAAATAAAAAAATTTGAATAGAAAAATATGGCGAGAGGATTAAATTTCAAACAAAAAAGATCTAAATTTATATTTCAATTGACCTAAAGTACATTTAAGAAAAATTCTATCAGTCCAGATCAAAAAATTACCATTCATAAAATATTATTTGATGAAATCTTCGGAAATTAAACGTTCAATGATATTTTCTGCTTTTTAATTCTTAAATTTGAAACAAATAATTAAAAGTTTTGGTTAAAGCATGAGTCAATAAATAAAGGAGATGTAATGTTCAAAGTAAGCTTATTTATATTCATGCTTT
>DAISZW010000082.1:9924-12768 GCA_036824595.1 Ignavibacteriaceae bacterium | reverse complement strand
ATAAGCGAATTTGATGATTCCGACCCGTCTGCACTGTCGCTCAGGAAAATTCTTTATGATTATCCCTCTGAATGTAAAATAACCACAGAGTTTGCCTCAGGAAAACATGTGCTGGTTTTTGTTCCGGAGAAATCTTCGGAATTAAATTTTGATAAGGTTAAGATTACGGTAAATAAAGATTATTTAATTGATAAAATTTCCGTGGATGATCCGAACAGCGGAAAATTCGAAATTGCTTTCATGAATTATAAATTAAATCAGAATTTACCGGATAATAAATTCACATTTTCTCCTCCGGAAGGAAGCAAGGTGATTGACCTTAGAGACGAGTAAAAATATAAAGTTCCTAAAGAGAGCGGTTAATTACTCGCTCTCTTTTATTTTAGCCGGCATATTTTTATATATTGCTTTCTACAATGTTGATTTCGGGGAGGTTCTTAAAGTAGTTTCACAAGCCTCATTATTCTGGATATTAGTTTTTCTTTCCACCTATATTTTTGCGCATTATGTAAGAGCATTAAGATGGAAGGTCATACTTAACTCCGTTAAGCCAGATACATCCGTTAAAAATCTTTTCGGCGCATTAATGGTCGGTTATGGAGTTAACTGCGTTGTGCCGAGGCTGGGAGAAATTGCCCGTGCGGTTTTAATAGGAAGATGGGAAGGACTTTCCCGTTCCTCCATGTTCGGGGCAATTATAGTAGAAAGAATTATCGATATGATTTTCTCCGCGCTTGCAGTCCTTGTATCCCTGATGATATGGAATGAAGATTTAAGGAAAAACTTTCCATGGCTTACAACGGCTTTTTATATCTTAACGATGGGAATGGGCGCAGTAATTCTGCTGCTTTACCTGGTTATAAAATTTAAAGAGAAATTCTACGGAACAATTGTCAGTTTAGTGGGGAAGATATCGCAAAACTGGGCCAACAAAACCGCCTACATTTTCAGCATGCTTACTCAAGGTTTCGGGAGTCTTAAAGGGACAAAAAATTATTTACTGACGCTTTTCTTAAGTATTGTAATAATTCTTCTCTATGTAACTACTTCTTATATTGGATTTTTTACTTTGGGTATGGATCAGATAAGGCCTGTTAATTTTGCAATGGGTTGGGTTTTAATGAGCATCAGTACAATCGGAGTTATCATTCCTACTCCCGGTGCAACCGGATCATATCATACGTTTGCTAAATCGGTTCTGGTATTGCTGTTCGGCTTCAATGAAGTGGTTTCCCTTTCATACGCATTTTTAACACATATGATCTCTTACTTTTCGTCTATCTTGGTTGGCTTATTCTTTTTTTTAACTCTGAATAAACAGCATGAAAACCTGCTTAAAGTATTAAAAACCGAAGTTGATGAGCTATGAGAAATTCTTTAATCCTTGCTGCATTAATTTTATTTCCATCAATGATATATCCGCAGATAGAACTTCGGGCAGGAATGGGAATTGATTTTGCCAGCACTCCTTCGTTAAAAGATTATATTAATCAGGTTGTAGGTACTGAATTATTAAGAAGCCTGAATTCTTCGATTGTTTTTTCAGGAGAGGTTGATTATTCATTGAACGAAAATTATTTCATCGGGATAGATGCAGGATATTTAATAAATTCTTATACAAGTCTATACGATCTGGGGAAGTATGAATTTGCTTACAATGTAATTTCACTTTCAGCTATGAATTATTATGTAATCGCCGGCGAAGGATATCATTTTAAATTCGGAGGAGGCGCTGGTCCCCGGTTTGTTTTTGCAGATCAATCATTGCCGGGAACTGGTACAACTATAACTTATAAATCTACCGGTTTTGGCCTTATTCTCCGGGCAGACGGCAATACACTGCTGGGAGGAAATGTATATGCAAATATCGGTGCGGATATTAAATACGATTTTAACGGTGAACCGAAAAATAACGGCAAGTATCTTGTTAATACTGTTATTCCTGAAAATGTATCGATGAACTCTCTGTCTTTCGGCCTGCGGCTGGGTGTTTCTTATATGTTTGATTGAAAAATGCTCAATAATCAATATTCATAGTTCAATTATCAATTTCTTTTTGGGAAGGAATTGAAAATTGATGGTTGTCCAAAGGACTCCTTCGGAGAACGTTGAATATTTTTCTATTCAGGTTTTTATTAATACACTTCTTAATTTAAGGAATAATCTTGAACATTCTTGAAGCGATTTTGCTCGGCATACTTCAGGGCATAACCGAGTTCCTGCCGATCAGCAGCACCGGTCATCTTACATTAGCCGGAAAGTTTATGAATTTAATCTCTTCCGAAAATCCTGAACAATGGACCGCATTTATTGCCGTCATTCAGTTAGGAACATTATTGGCAGTCCTGATTTATTTTTGGAATGATATAATCAGCATCATCAATTCTTTTTTCAGGCAGAATATTTTCTCAAGAAAAAAATTTTCGGAGCAGGAACTTGATTCCAGACTCGGATGGCTTATTATAATTGGTACTATTCCCGTTGTGATAATTGGACTGCTGTTTAAAGATATAATTGAAGGTTCATTAACAAAAAATCTGTACGTTATCTCCGGAAGCTTGATAGGGCTCGCCATTATTCTGGCAATTGCAGAGAAAACTGCAAAGTTCAAGAAAGAGATAAAAGATATATCAGTAGCAGATTCCTTTTTAATCGGGGTTGCCCAGTCCTTTGCATTAATCCCGGGCTCTTCAAGATCAGGGACAACAATTACCGGGGGACTTTTTGTAGGGTTAAACAGAGAAACTGCCGCAAGATTTTCTTTTCTGCTCAGCATTCCGGCTGTTTTTGCGAGCGGACTCCTCGAGCTTTATGAAGCACTGGAATTTCTAAATGCTTCAATGA
>DAISZW010000082.1:6650-9824 GCA_036824595.1 Ignavibacteriaceae bacterium | reverse complement strand
TTATAAGGAGGTTAAATGAAATATTTCATTTTTTCTTTGATGCTGATTCTTGCTTTGGGGTGTAAAGATTCAAATTCAAACGGGAAAGAAACATCTGAAACAACTAACGAAGGAACAACTATGGCAGATTCAACCGGGCAGTTTTCAACCGATTCCTCTTACACAGCTGTAATTGAAACAAATATGGGAACAATTGAGGCTCAGCTTTTTGCGAAAGCTACACCGAAAACCGTTGAGAATTTTGTGGAACTAGCTAGAAAAGGCTATTATAACGGAGTAATATTTCATAGAGTGATAGACAACTTTATGATTCAGGGCGGCGATCCGACAGGAACGGGAGGCGGCGGTGAAAGCATTTGGGGCGAAAGCTTTGACGATGAAATTGTTGATACTCTAAAATTCAATGAACCCGGTCTCCTCGCTATGGCTAATGCCGGACCCGGCACGAACGGAAGCCAGTTCTTTATTACAACCGTTGCTACCGACTGGCTGAACGGACATCATACAATTTTCGGGAAAGTAACCAAAGGAATGGATGTAGTAAATAAAATCGGTAAGGTGAAAACTTCCAAACCTTACGACCGGCCGGTTAATGATGTGGTTATGCAGAAGGTAACGATTGAAGCAAAATAGAAATACTTTACTGAATTTGAAGTAGATATTTGACTAAAATAAAATGTCAAAATTCAAAGCCGGTGTTCAGTCTATTCAGGATGCAGTAAAAAAAATTAAAACCGGGGAAATACTCCCGGTTTATTTTTTCTTTGGAGAGGATTCCTTCAGCATTGATAACGGATTAAAGATTGTCGAGAATGCGGTGAAGCCCCTGCTTAAATCCGATTTTGATTTTGAAGTTTTCCACGGTGATGAGAAAAGTCTGGATGAAGTAATAAGCTTTGCGGAAGCATTCCCTTTTGGTTCGGAGAAAAAGCTTATTATTTTTAAAGAATTTGAAAAGGTAAAAGACAAAAAGAAGCTTTTAAACTATGCAGCTTCTCCTCCGGATTTTACAGTCCTGGTTATAATTCACTCAGGAGAAATTTCAAACCTCAGCAGCGAACCTTATCAAACTTTGATTGAAAACCGGTTTCTTTTTGAAGCTAAAGAGTTGAAAGGAAAAAATCTTCTTGATTGGCTTACCGGCTATTGTGAATCCACGGGTAAATTTATTTCAGAAGAAAATGCGCAGATGCTTCTCGATATTACAGGAGAAAACAGATCGCTGCTTGAAGCGCAGATAGAGAAGATTTGTATTTATCTTGGTGATAAGAAAGAAATAACTCTCGATTCAATTAAAGGACTTTCAACGGCTTTAAAAGAGTACAATATTTTCGATCTCCAGAATGCAATCGGGAAAAAAGATGAGGCACTGGCTCTGAAGATTGCATTTAATATGCTCGATAAAGGTGCGGAACCTACATATATAATTTTTATGCTTACAAGGTATTTTACCGGTTTGTCTAGAATCGCTGAAATGACGAACCTTAAACTTCCCGATGCCGTTGCGGCAAAAATTGTGGGGACTCATCCATACTATTATAAAGACTATTTAAAAGCTAAATCGCTTTATTCAGATTCAAATTTGTATAATTCAGTCCAAGCATTATTAAAGGCAGATGTAACAATAAAAACTACATCCGCCGACCCGAAAACGGTTATTACGATACTAATATCGGAGATAATTCAATAAATCCTGATTGTAAAAAATTTTCAATAGAATAATTTTATTGTTATTTATCATTGGACATTTACTTTAAGACTTATCTTCTATTTATTTTTATCGGAATTCTTTTAAAATTTTAGACTTTTTAAGTAATTTACACTCCTGATCGGAAACAATTCAGAAATCAATAAGTATAATCCATTGGCGGAAAATAGACTGAACGACTTAAGTGATGAAGAACTTATACTCGAATTTCAGCAGCACAACACCATCGAAGCATATGAGATTTTAGTATCAAGGTATAAAAATCCCTTAATAAACTATGTTTTCCGCTTTATAGGAGATTACGAAGCGAGTGCTGATATAGTCCAGGATACAATGATTAAGGTTTACAGGAATAAAGATTCCTATAAATCGATTGCTAAATTTTCCACATGGATCTATACAATTGCCGGGAATTTAGCCCGGACAGAATATCAGAGAAGGAAGAGGAGGAGGTTTTTTTCTATTAGTCCTAAAGGGGAAGAGCAGGAAATTTTCGAAATTCCTGACGAAAGTTACCGCCCGGATATTATTACAGACAGCGGTATAAAGGACGAAATAATACAAAAAGCCTTGCTTAAAGTATCGGATGCATACAGGGATGTTGTAATATTGAGAGACATCCAGGAATTATCTTACGAAGAAATTGCGGAAATAACCGGCATAGCTGTTGGTACTGTAAAATCGAGAATAAACCGGGGCAGAGCCCAGCTTCAAAAAATGTTGAAAGATATTTATAAGGAGTAAGGTTCAATAATGGGAATAAATGAAGACGAATTAAAGTATGGTCAGGTGATTAGATCGCTGAAACAGCTTTCTAAAATAAAAGCGCCTGAAAACTTCGAAACTGACTTAATGGGCAGAATTAATTCAGCTTCATTCAAAGAAGAAAAAGAAAGTTTTTGGGATAGAATTTTTATCCCCTCAAAATTAATCCCTTCTGCAGCGCTTGCTGTTGCTGCCATTATACTTTTCTTCGTAATTAATGTGGAATCGGAAGAATTTGAAAATCCGCTTCTGATTAATCCGAGGATTAGGGAAGATGTTTCAACTTCAGCTACACAGATTATGCAGGTTCCTTTTGCCGATAAGATTGAAGAAAAATTAATTAAAAAAGAAAGAACAAGAACTGAAGTAAAAAAAGATCAGGTGAAAAGCGAATATTATGCCGATGATATTAAAATTCCGGAACCAAAAGGAACAGACAAAAAGTCCTCGCTAAAAATATTACCTCCCGAACCGCTTGAGTTTGTAAGGCTGGATTCTATAAAACTCACGGAAAGCACAAATTGGATTCAGAATGATTCTTTCTTTACTGAAAATATAGAAGTTTCGGGGAATTTTCCTGTAGTCAGAAGTTCTACGGGACAAGTTTACCAGATCTCTAAAAGCGGCTTAAATTTCCGCCAGGTAAATATTGTTGAAGAAGAAAGGCGGCAGATAATTCAGCTTAGGGAGAAGCTGAAATC
>DAISZW010000082.1:0-6550 GCA_036824595.1 Ignavibacteriaceae bacterium | reverse complement strand
TTTTATTTAAATGAAAAAGAATGTAAAAAAAATATTAATTGCCTTAGCAATTGTTTTAGTGATTGCTCTGCTTGCAATTCCAAAATTCAATTCTTCCGGCCCGGAAGGCAAAAAAAATCCTGCTTCAGGATCAAATGCTCCTCTTCCGGTTAAAGTTCATATTCTAAAGGAGCAGTCGTTGGAGAACAGGGTGCTGACTAGCGGTTCAATCATTGCAAACGAAGAAGTTCAATTGATGAGTGAAGTTGGAGGTAAAATAGTAAAAATATTTTTTAGAGAAGGGAGCATCGTTAAAGAAGGGGATATGCTGGTTAAAATAAACGACTCGGAACTCCAGGCGCAGCTTACAAGGGAAAAATTCAGATTAAAGCTGCTGCAGGAAAATGAATTCAGGCAGAAGAAACTACTTGAAAAAGAAGCAATCAGCCAGGCTGATTATGATGTTTCCTTAAATGAATTAAACGTAATAAAAGCCGAAACAGAGCTGATTAATGCGCAAATAGCAAAAACGGAAATAAGAGCCCCGTTTAACGGAGTGATCGGTTTGAAATATGTAAGCGAAGGAAGCTATGTAACTCCTTCTACGGTTATTGCAAGTCTGCAGAATATTAATCCGATTAAAATAGATTTCTCTATACCTGAAAAATATGCATCTTTGGTTAAGAGAGGAGATAATGTAAATTTTAAAGTAACCGGCGATGAAAAAACATACACTGGAAAAATTTATGCAATCGAACCTAAGATTGATCCTATATCAAGGACTTTAAAGATAAGAGGAATATACAATAACACAGGAAATAATATTTTCCCCGGTTCGTTTGCTGATGTTGAACTTGTTCTAAAAGAAATTGATGATGCAATTATGATTCCGACCCACGCTTTAGTTCCTGAACTCAAAGGACAGAAAGTTTTCCTGTATAAAAATGGTAAAGCATTTTCTCAAAGTGTTGAGACAGGGATACGGAATCAAGAAACAGTTCAAATAACTTCCGGGTTAAGTAATAAAGATACCTTAATAACAACCGGCATTCTGCAGCTCCGTGGGGGAATGCCTGTAGCTATTTCAGAGTTTAATTAGAGGGAATATGGTATAAAATATAAAGGTATATAGTATAAATTTATAAAGTTCAATAAACGCTTTGGTTTTGCCCCCATATACCTATACCTTTATACCTATTTAAAGTGAAATAACAAGAGTAAAATATGAGTTTATCGTCTGTTAGTATAAGAAGACCGGTATTAGCAATTGTAATGTCTATTGTTATTGTGGTGTTTGGGATTTTAAGCTACAGCTATTTAGGTGTGAGGGAATACCCTGCTGTTGATCCTCCGATTATTACTGTTTCAACGGTATATGTTGGAGCTAATGCGGATGTAATTGAATCTCAGATTACAGAACCTCTTGAAGAGGAAATTAATGGTATTGCCGGGATACGATCATTAACTTCCGTAAGCAGGGATGGAAGGAGCACAATAACCGTTGAATTCGATATTGACGTAGACCTTGAGGCCGCAGCAAACGACGTGCGGGACAGAGTATCCAGAGCAATAGGCCAGCTTCCGAGCGATGTTGAAATTCCCAGAGTTTCAAAAGCCGATGCCGATGCTTACCCGATTGTTTTTTTAAGCGTGCAGAGTGATACAAGAAATCTCCTTGAGCTGACTGAATTGGCTAATAATTTATTTAAAGAACGGCTGCAGACTATTCCCGGTGTAAGTGAAGTAAGAATCTGGGGAGAAAAAAAATATTCAATGCGGCTGTGGCTGGATCCGGTTAAGCTTGCAGCTTACCAGCTAACACCAATCGATATACGGGATGCTTTAAACAGGGAAAATGTAGAATTGCCTGCGGGCAGCATTGAAGGCGATAATACAGAGCTTTCTATCCGCACTGTAGGCCGCCTGTATACCGAGGAAGAGTTTAACAATATGATCGTTAAAGAAACCGATAAAAATATTGTAAGATTTAGAGATATCGGTTATGCCAGGCTTGATGCGGAAAACTTAAGAAGCATTCTAAAACGTGATGGAATTCCGATGGTCGGGGTTGTCCTTGTTGCTCAAGCCGGAGCAAATAATATTGCAATCACGGACGAGTTTTACAAAAGGCTCGAGCAGATTAAAAAAAATCTTCCGTCCGACATAAATACTTTGATAGGATTTGATGTAACGGAATATATTAAAGAGTCAATTGATGAAGTTATTCAAACTATTTTCTTGGCATTAGGACTGGTAATACTCATTATATTTTTGTTTTTAAGGGACTGGAGAAGCACTATTATTCCTGTACTTGCTATACCAATTTCTCTTATAGGCGCATTCTTTATAATGTACATTGCCGACTTTTCAATAAATGTTCTCACCCTGCTTGGAATTGTTTTGGCTATCGGTATTGTGGTTGATGATGCAATTATTGTCCTTGAGAATATCTACAAAAAGATTGAAGACAAGATGCATCCTCTTGAAGCCGGGAGAAAAGGTGCGGCAGAAATATTTTTTGCCGTGGTTTCTACGACTGTTGCACTTGCGGCGGTTTTTCTTCCTGTAATTTTTCTTGCGGGAATTACAGGCAGATTATTTAGGGAGTTTGGAATTGTAATTGGGGGATCTGTGATCATATCATCTTTTATAGCTCTAACGCTTACACCGATGCTCAGCACGCGGATTTTAAAAAGAAGGGAAACTCATAATTGGTTTTACAATAAAACCGAACCATTTTTTCTCAAGATGAATTCGGCTTATAAAAATTCTCTTGAATATTTTCTTTCTCACCGTTGGATTGCATTTGTTATAATGGGCGCGGCTGCATTAGTAATCTTTTTCATCGGCGGTAATCTTCAGTCGGAATTAGCGCCGCTGGAGGATAGAAGCAGTCTACGGTTAATGTCTTCGGCTCCTGAAGGGGCTTCATTTGAATATATGGATAATTACATGAGCAACCTTGTTCAGATGATCCAGGATTCTGTACCCGAAAGCAAGGCGATAATTTCCATAACCTCTCCCGGATTTGGTGCCTCCAGCTCGGTTAACTCCGGATTTGTAAATTTAATATTAACCGAACCTGAAGAGCGAGAGATAACCCAGCAACTGATTGCAGATAAATTATCTGCAGATGTTAGCACATTAACAACGGCGAGAACTTTTGTCTCCCAGCCGCAAACAATTGGTGGACGCAGGGGCGGTCTTCCTGTTGAATATGTTATCCAGGCCCCTAATTTTGAAAAGCTCAGAGAAGTACTTCCCAAATTTCTTGAAGAAGCTGGAAAACATCCGGCATTATTTTTCGTAGATGCAAACCTGAAATTTAATAAGCCTGAGCTTCGCTTATCTATTGACAGACAAAAGGCAAAAGATCTGGGTGTTTCAACAATCGAAATTGCTCAAACAATACAGGCAGCTTTCAGCGGCCAAAGATTCGGGTATTTTGTTAAAGATGGTAAACAATACCAGGTTATTGGTCAGCTTGCACGCGAAAACAGGGACGAACCGATAGATCTTAGATCATTGTTTGTTAAAAACAACAGGGGTGATTTAGTCCAGCTTGATAATGTAATTACTGCTTCCGAACAGAGTGCGCCTCCTCAGCTTTACAGGTTCAACAGGTATGTCTCAGCAACGGTTTCTGCAGGATTGGCTCCGGGCAAAACTATCGGAGACGGTATTCAGGCAATGGACGAAGTAGCAGATAGAGTTTTAGATGAAACTTTCTCTACTGCACTTTCTGGACCTGCAAAAGATTATGCTGAGAGTTCTTCAAGTCTGCTTTTTGCTTTTATACTTGCAATCGGATTAATCTACCTTGTTCTTGCCGCACAATTTGAAAGCTTTAGAGATCCCTTTATTATTTTGTTAACTGTTCCGCTAGCCCTTGCAGGCGCACTTTTTTCTTTATGGTACTTTAATCAAACTCTGAACATCTTCAGCCAAATTGGCCAAATAATGCTTATCGGTCTGGTAACAAAAAATGGAATCCTTTTGGTTGAATTTGCAAACCAGCGTAAAGCGGCTGGTCTCGATAGAGTTGAAGCAATTAAGGAGGCGGCCGTATTAAGGTTAAGGCCGATTTTAATGACAAGCTTATCTACTATTTTAGGCGCTTTACCTATAGCTTTGGCTTTAGGAGCCGGCTCGGAAAGCAGGGTCTCCATGGGTATCGCCGTAATCGGGGGGCTAATCTTTTCTACATTTTTAACTCTCGTTGTTGTGCCGGTTATGTATACATTCTTCTCGCGTAAAACTGCCGCCGTTTCAAATATTACCGAGCAGGATTATTTACCGGAAGAAAAAGAACTAGTGGAGAACTGAATTCCAAAATTTGGATGAATGGCCGAATGATCGTATGAGTTTATATTTTTCTTTTTTTCATTCATGCATTCATTTGCCAATAGTTTTAAAGCTGCATATTATTATCATCGTCTCTTTCCTGCCTTTCCTTCAGGCGGGCCATTTCTATCTTCCATTGGAGAATTTATGACCTTTAAAAACTTTGTTATGCATTTTTTTATTATGATTTCAGTTTCTTCAATTTCATATACACAGGAACTGCTAACTCTCGAAGATGCTATTAGGATCGCTCTGAATAACAATTACTCTATTCAAATAGCAAAGAATGAAAAAGAAATAGCAGATAATAATTCTAACATCGGCAATGCCGGTTTTCTTCCAGAACTCGATGCAAATGCAGTATATGAAGAAAGGGTTACGGATACTAAGCAAATATATTTTGACGGAAGACAGATTGACAGGATTGGCGCTGAGTCCGACAATTTGAATTATTTAATTGAACTTAACTGGACAATATTCGACGGACTGGAAATGTTTGCATCATTAGACCGGCTGAAAGAGTTAAACAAGCTTGGCGAGATCAACCTGAAATCGGAAATTGAAAATAACATCGGCAGCATTGTTTCTTTATACTACAATATTGTAAGAGAAGAAAAAGTGCTCGATGTAATTAGGAGAAATATTGAAATCTCCGAAGAGAGAGTATCTCTTGCAAAATCGGAAAAGGATGTCGGTACAGGTTCAAAATTTGAACTGCTGCAGGCGCAGGTTGATCTTAATGAGGACAGATCCGCCCTTCTGCAGGAAGAATTGAATTTATCGAATTCTAAAACACTGCTCAACCAGCTTTTGGGGAGAGATGTTAATATGAATTTTTCAGTCAAAGATACAATTGAAATTGATTTTAATCTTTCTTTCGAGGAACTGCGCTCTCTTATTCTTGAAAGCAATTCTTTAGTACTGAAGGCCCGGCAGAATATTAATCTTTCCAAAATAGAATCAAGACTTGCATTTTCAGAAATATATCCTGAAGTGAGTTTCTATTCTGGATATAATTTTATAAAATCAACTTCTCAGGCGGGATTTGTTGCCTCAAACAGGAATTCAGGATATTATTATGGATTAACAGCTTCAATAAATCTTTTCAACGGTTTAAATACCCGCCATAGAATTGAAAATGCAGATATACTCATAAATAGCAGTGAACTTCTATATGACCAGGTTGTAAATAATGTTGAAGCGGAGTTCCTTAATATTTACAGAAAGTACCGGAACAGCATTCAACTCGTAAAGCTTGAAACCGAAAATCTATCAGCCGCACAAGAAAATGTTGATATTGCAGTAGAGCGTCTCAGGCTGGGGAATATTACTCCGCTCGAATTCAGGGAATCACAAATAGATCTGTTGGAAGCACAAAGCAGGCTTGTCGGTGCTCAGTATGAAGCAAAGACTGCAGAAACCGATCTGCTGAGATTAAGCGGGCAGCTTGTGAATGAACATTACAGCTTTTAGTCAGTTATTTGTTTTTACTTTTTTCTTATAATAATATCTTTTTGCTTTTATTATACTTCCGCACGACTGCATGTTGCACCATGTCCGGCTGTTATTTTTGCTTTTGTCTAAGAATAACCATCCGCATGCCTTGCATTCTTTTACCCTTTCAAGAGGTTTCAGAGTAAGAATATCGAATGCATCTTTAAAGATAATCCACAGGGGTTCCATTAAGTCAACTTCGTTTTCTTTCCAGCTTAAAGTTACTTTTCCCTTGTTAAACCGGAAGCGCAAGTTTGATAAAGAGTTCCCCAAAACTTTGTTGAAATCTTCGGATGCTTGTTCATCAACAGTTTTGTTATTAATTATGGCAGAAAATATTTTATATAACAATTCCCTTTTATTTTTTATTTCATTCAATTTTTGTTTTGCTTTTTCTTCGTTTTCATCAGCAATTTTTCTCAATTTTTTAAGTCTCTCATGAGAAATCAATTTTACTCTTTCAGCAAAACCTATAACATCATTATAAGAGTTTAAATAATCGTAGGTAACTTCATCTTTGCGTGAATGAATTGTATTAGTAAAATTAAAACAGGGACATCCACCATCTAAAAGCATATTATCGACTGTTCTTTTCATGAATTTTCTTCTTTTCTATTACCCTAAAATAATACTTTTTACCATCAATAATAGTTTTGCAAGTAATAATTTTTTTATTATATTATTACCAGCAAAATACATTTAGATGGTAAAATGATATTTTTTCTTTTAATTA
>DAISZW010000243.1:0-4098 GCA_036824595.1 Ignavibacteriaceae bacterium | reverse complement strand
TGCTTGCCGTTCCGCTTGGTGTCAGCTCGGCAATTTACCTGAATGAATATGCAAAGGATACTTTTTTCACAAGGATTATCAGGACCGCGGTAAATAATCTGGCCGGCATTCCTTCTATTGTTTTCGGCCTGTTCGGACTTGGATTTTTCATCCTCTTTGTCGGAAAGAATATCGATGAAGTGCTGGCTACCGGATTATTATTCGGGCAGCCGGCTTTGCTTTGGGCATCCTCAACCCTTGCAATTCTTGTGCTGCCCATTATAATAGTTTCAACATCTGAGGCGCTTAATTCTGTTCCAAAGAGTCACAGGGATGCCGCATACGGTTTGGGAGCTACTAAATGGCAGACAATCAGAAATGTTGTTCTGCCTCAGGCAAGACCGGGAATTTTAACCGGAACAATATTGGCAATCAGCAGGGGTGCGGGAGAAACAGCGCCGATCCTTTTTTTAGGCGCAGCATTTTTTCTGCCTAATCTCCCTGTCGTCGATATCTGCATCGGCGATTACTGCATAACTTTGATTAATCCTGCCGAGCAGTTTATGTACCTTGCTTATCATATTTTTATTCTGGCAACGCAGTCTTCCAATCCGACAAAAACATTGCCGATACAATACGGTGCAACTTTAGTTTTAATTGTATTAACATTTCTGCTGAACATTACAGCTATCATTTTCAGGTACCGTTTCAGGAAAGCAATCGGAAGAAATTAAATTATAATCAAGCAAATAGAATTTTATAAATGAAAGAAGTTAAGATATCGGTTAAAGACTTAAGTCTTTTTTATTCCGAAAAACAGGCGCTTAAAAATATCAGTTTGGATATTAATTCAAACCGGGTAACGGCATTTATAGGCCCTTCCGGCTGCGGGAAGTCAACTTTTCTGCGGGTCTTAAACAGGATGAACGATTTAATAGACAATGTTTCGGTTTCCGGCGAAGTTATTGTTGACGGGATAAATATTTACGAGAAAAATATTGATGTGGTAAATCTTAGAAAAAGAATCGGTATGGTGTTTCAGAAATCAAACCTGTTTCCTAAAACGATTTATGAAAATTTAGTCTTCGGAGTAAAATTAAACGGGATCAAAGATAAAAAAGAGCTTGCTGAAATAGCTGAACGTACTCTGCGTCAGGCAGCGCTGTGGGACGAAGTAAAAGACAGAATGAGCGACCACGCTTTAAGTTTATCGGGGGGACAGCAGCAGAGGCTGTGCATTGCCCGTGCACTCGCCGTTGAACCGGAGATAATTCTAATGGATGAACCTGCCAGCGCTCTCGATCCTATTTCCACTGCAAAGATTGAAGAGCTGCTTCATGATCTAAAAACAAAATATACAATTGTAATAGTCACACATAATATGCAGCAGGCTGCAAGGGTAAGCGACCAGACTGCCTTCTTTTATCTCGGCGAATTAATAGAATACGATAAAACTACCAGGATTTTTACCAATCCTTCAAAGAAGCAGACGGAGGATTATGTTACAGGAAGATTTGGTTAGTAAGAAGAGTAAGAAAGAGGTGAAGTATATTGAATGATTTCACTTCAACGTAAAGAAAGAATATAAGAGATGTATAAAGAACGGGTCCTTATTAAACCATAGAAGAAAGTCGTTAAATATGGAAAGACAGTTTGATCAGCAGCTTGAAAAACTTCGAAATAGAATATTAAAAATGTCGAGCCTGGTAGATGAACAGGTTGAATTTGCAATTAAAGCTGTTGAAGAAGATAACCGGGAACATGCCTCTTTGGTGCTGAGTAAGGAAGCTAAAGTAGATAAATACGATATAAAAATTGAAAAAATTTGTCAGAGGATAATAGCGCTTACACAGCCGGTCGCTATGGATTTAAGGCTTATTATTTCTGCAATTACTATAGGCACAAATTTAGAAAGGATCGGCGATATAGCTGTTAATATTTCGGAAAATTTCCTGCTAATGAAAGAAAAACCTTCTTTTATAAATCGAAGCAACTTCTACGATATGGCTAAAATTGCTAAGGAGATGATAAGGAATGCAATTGATTCATTCATAAATAATGATCCCAAGCTTGCCCAAAAAGTTATACAGACAGATAAAGTCCTTGATAATTATAACAAAGAGAATCACCGGTTATTAATAGAAGTAATGAAAGGCAATCCGGCGTACATTGAGTCCGCTGTTGCTTTGCTTGTAATCTGCCGTCAATTGGAAAGGTTAGGCGATCATGCAGCAAATATTGCCGAGGATGTCTTTTTTATTGTTGAAGCCCAGATGATTAAGCATAAATATGAGAAATTTTTATTTCCCGAAGAAACGGACGAGGAAGATGAAATTCAATAAGGAACTGCCGTTATAAATCGGAATTCTAAATGGATTTAACCATCAGTATATTTTAAGCTATAAAAGAAAAAATTAACATATGAGAAAAAAGATCTTGCTTGTAGATGATGAACCGGATATTGTAGAATTTCTCCAGTACAATCTTTTAAAGGAAGGTTTTGAAGTTATCACGGCTTATGACGGCGATGAGGCATTAAAAAGAATACCGGAAAAACCGGATTTAATTATTCTGGATATTTTGATGCCAAAAATGGACGGATTCGAAGCATGCAGAAGAATACGATCGTTCAGAGGATTTGAAAATACACCGATTATTTTCTTAACCGCAAAATCAGGGGAAGCCGACGAAATACAAGGTCTTGAATTGGGAGCAAACGATTATATACAAAAACCAGTTTCAACAAAAAAATTAGTTGCTCGTGTTAAATCAAACTTAAGAAAAACAGAAGAAAGGTCTTTGCCATCTAAAATTACTGCAGCTTCACTGGTTATTGATAGAGGACAGTATATTGTTCATATTGACGGGAAAGAAACGGTATTTCCCCGGAAGGAATTTGAACTCCTCTACTATTTGGCAAACAGCCCGGGGAGGGTTTTTGGACGCGATGTTTTATTGAAGGATATCTGGGGCAGTGATGTTTTTGTAGTAGACAGGACTGTTGATGTTCACATCAGAAAAATCCGTGAAAAATTAGGAAAACATTCCGATTTAATCGAAACAGTAAAAGGAGTCGGATATCGCTTTAAAAGTGTTTAATGAGTTATCAGTTAATCTCAAATCATCCCGCATCTACTTAAAAGAATTTATTCTCTTAAACATTGTTATAGCTGTAATTATTTTATTAGTAGAAGATAGAGTCAGTATAGCCCTCTTTCTGATTTTTTTGACCCTTATTTCCAGCTTGATTGTATTAAGCCTTATAGGGAAAAAAAGAAATAGTGAATTATCTGAAATAAGATCTTTAGTTAAACATATCAGGGAAAATTATTATGACCTGCCGGGTGAAATTAACTTAAGCAAACATCTGGATTCTCTGCAGGAAGAAATCAGGCAGATGTTTGAAAAAACAAAATCCGATATTGAATACTTAAAAAAGCTGGAAAGAATGCGCACCGAGTTTCTTGCGAATGTTTCTCATGAACTTAGAACTCCCATTTTTGCAATCCAGGGATATATTGAAACTCTGCTGGGAGGCGCAGTAAATGATGAAAATGTAAATAAAAATTTTCTGGAGAAAGCACAACGGCACACGTTAAATCTTAATAATCTTTTAAACGATCTCATTGATATTTCAAAAATCGAATCGGGCGAAATGAGAATGAGCTTCAGATATTTTAATATTAATGAGTATTTGGAATCTATAGTTCAGGAATTTCAGCCTATGGCTGAAGAAAAAAAAATCAGCCTTGTTTACCATAATGTAAAAGATAACGTCCAGCTTTTAGGTGATAAGCAGAGATTAAGACAGGCTTTCATTAATCTTTTGACAAATGCAATAAAATATACCGAGGAAGGGAGCGTCGAAGTTTTGGTGGAAGATGAACCTAAACATTGCAGAATAATTGTAAGGGATACAGGTATTGGGATTCCGGCGGAGGACCTGAACAGGATATTCGAAAGGTTTTACAGAGTTGATAAAGCAAGATCCCGTGCTGTCGGGGGAACCGGATTAGGATTGGCAATTGTAAAGCATATCGTTGAAGCACACGGTTCAAAAGTAGAAGTTAACAGCGAGCCGGGAAAAGGAAGCGAGTTCTCATTCAGGCTGAAGAAATA
>DAISZW010000081.1:0-14414 GCA_036824595.1 Ignavibacteriaceae bacterium | reverse complement strand
AAAGAACTCCCCGCGGACGATCCGAAAGTAAGGCAGCCCGATATAACAAAAGCGCGCACTTTGCTGGGCTGGGAACCGAAAGTTCATAGGACCGAAGGTTTAAAGATAACCATCGATTATTTTAAGGAAAAGGTGAAGAATATTTCGAGATCGTAATCGAAAAGTTTTTATTTAAATTCCAGTCTGAACAAGTTAAATCACTACCATAAAATAACCACTGATTATCGGTTTTACTAATGTCTAAAAATTTCAGTTCAACAGTAGTCGGTGGATCTATTATAATTACCATAACCGGAATAATCAGCCGGGGTTTTGGTTTTTTAAGAGAGCTGATTTACGCAACAATATTTGGACTTCAGACTGATTATGAAGTTTATTTAGTCGGTTCTATTCTCGCTCTGTCGATAAATACTGCTGTTTACTACCTTGCGCAGAATTACTTCATCCCTTCCTATATTAAATATTCTAATGATCGTTCAAAGGCAGCCGATTTTTTTGTTAATACTTTCTGGCTGTTTGTTTTCTTATCTGTTGTTCTTGCTGCGGCTCTCTTTCTCCTTACCCCGGTGATTATTAATACATACATGAATTATGAAATAAACGATGACCTGCGGGAAACAGCACACGGCGTATTCATAATTTTTTTAATTACAATCCCTCTCAATGCAGCTTATTCAATTCTAACTGCTTATCTCCAGTCGAAGTTTGACTTTAAATCCCCGGCTCTTTCGACATTATTCCTTAACATCACCATTATTATTCTTGTTCTTATTTTTAGTGAACTATTAGGTGTGTACAGCATAGCTGCTGGTTATTTATTGGGAACAATATTACAGTTTATGTTTTTGTTTTTGATTCTTAAAAAGCAGGAGAAAATATTATTATTAAAGATTAATTTAAATTTTAACCGGATAAGTAAGTTAAATCAGGTTTTGGCATTTACAATTTTAGTAGAAGTAATTAACCAGATTTATCCATTAATTGACCGGTATTTTTACGATGAAGTGGAACGGGGAGGTATTGCTGCTTTGAATTATGCTTTGAATGTCTACATCCTTCCGGTCTCAATAATTTCTATAGCAATTTCTACTGCAATTTTCCCGAAGCTTTCGGAAAGTTTAAGCTCAAACTCATTGCAAGAATTATTTGAAAAATTAAAAAGTTTCTTCAGCATTAACTTTTACTTGTTTGTTCCGGCTGCATTCATATTCTTTCTTTACGGTGAAACAATTATTCGCCTTCTGTTTCAGCGTGGAGAATTCAATTTTAGCGATACTAATATGACCGCCGATGTTCTGAAATATTATTCCATCAGCCTGGTTTTCTATTCTGCTTATGCAGTGCTTAACAAATTGATGTACAGCGCTGATCTGGTTAAACAGTTATTGATCATTGCTCTTGCCGGCTTCTTAATTAAAATTTCTTTGAATCTTGGATTAGTGAACCAGCTGAAGCAAAACGGGTTGGCATTGAGCTCTTCGATCAGCTACATATTTTTTTTCGCCGCTTCGTTTCTGGTTTCTTTGAGGAAGATAAAGATGAAAGGAAAAGATTTATTTTACAGCGGGTTCTTGTACTCAATTCTTAATGCTCTGCTGAGTTATTTATTAGTTTCTATAATCAATACGGAAAGTCTCACCGGTTCGTCTCTTTTAAGTGGTCTCCTTGCTATTTTTTTATTCTGTTTAATCTATGTTTTTAATTCATACCTTCTGAAAGATAAATCAATAGAATTGTTTTCATTGGCGTTCAAAAATTTGAAAACAAATTTCACATCTTCCGATTGTCAGAAGTAAATTCATTTTAATTTTTTTAATACCACTTCAATGGAGTACTCCCCGTCGCTGTGAATTTCCGGATCGGTTATGGTATGACCCTCGCTGCATTCTTTCGCATAAATTAATTCATAATTTTTTAAGGTTCTTTCAATTAGGGGAACGATCCCGACTGTATCCGGCGCCTCGTCCCTTTCAACTAAAAAAAAATTTGTGTGGTTGGGATTAAACCGGGACGGCAGAGTTTTTTTCTTCTCATAAAGATCTCTGTGCGGGATGTATAAAATTAAGTATCCGCCTTTCTTTAAAACCCTGTACCAGTTTTTCAAAGCAAGCGCAGGATCGGGCAGATGTTCAAGTGTATGGGAAGAATAAACAAAATCGTACTGCCCGTCTTTTAATTCATTTAAATACTGGGCATCTCCATGTTCAAAATCGTATCCCGCCGCATTCGGTGAAATAAGATCTCCGCCGTAACCGATATCCAGGCCTCTGCCTTGCGTATATTTTTCAAAAAATCCTTCTTTGATTCTTCTCGTTTTGGCTTTGGAAGTTTCTGCATGCACAACAGGCCTTTTCCCTTTTAGATATTTTTTTTTCAAATAGTAATGATAAATCCCGGCCCCCATTTTCCAAACCGGTCGGGGAGCTATTTTATTTATTAAGGAAAGAAGACTCATATTTGTACTGTTATAAAATCAATTAAATCAATAAATTAGTTTAATACACGGAAATTTTTATGAATTAAAACAGAAAAAATTTTCTTAATGAAGGAAAAAAGTAGATCAAAGATATAAAATTTTTCAATCTATATGTTCGGTAAAAGTATTAAGGATGTCTGGAGCAGCCTGGCTGTATATTATAAAAAAGATTCCGGTAATTACTGGGATTCAATTACACCATGCTGCATAAATAATTCTCCGGAAAAACTTTCAAGGTATTATCTCGATTTTACTTCTAAAGCAGACTATCCCGAAGGCTTTGACAAAAACGGAATTCCTTTGTATCAGAATTACTATCATCCAATTGTGATTTGTCAATATGCTTTGGGATTATATGAATTGTTATTCAAAAGTAATTTTTCAGATCTTAATTCGAAAGAGAAATATTTAAAGCAGTCGGAGTGGCTTATAAATAATTTTGTTAAAGTAAACGGCCGAGTAACCTGGCCGGTTGAGAAAAAAATCAGCGGTTACGGTCTTGAAAAACCGTGGAGCTCCGCATTGACTCAAGGCGAAACAATATCGGTTTTACTTAGAGCATATTCTTTAACAAACAATATTTCTTTTCTCAATATCGCGGAAAAGGCTTTGGAATTATTTGAATTGGATGTAGCAGAAAGTGGTATTAAAAATAAATTCGGCGGCTTCACTGTGTATGAGGAATATCCTACTTTAAAAACGAATTTTGTTTTGAACGGGTTTATCTTTTCTCTTTTCGGATTATATGATTTTATTTTGCTGAATAAAAATCCTAAAGCAAAAACTCTTTTTGAAGAAGGGGTAAAGACGCTTGAAAATCTTTTACCCTTATTCGACACCGGCTACTGGTCGCAGTATAACCTTTATTACCATCCCGGAAAATATTTGGCATCTTATAAATATCATTTGCTGCATGCAGAGCAGTTAAAAGCTTTATATTTTTTAACCGGTAAAGAAATTTTTTTAGGATACAGCAATCGTTGGAGCAGTTACGGTAACAGCTTTTACACCAAAACATTTGCACTTATTAAAAAAATTATCGGCAGAAATATCGTCAGAGAATAAACTTCAATGTTTTTAAAGTCCATCAATAAAATTGCTGCATTCTTCAGGAGATCGTTGAAGAAAAAAAACACCAGACGTGAAATTGCAGTATTAAGTTTTAAATTTTTGGGGGATACGGTATTTACCATTCCGGCAATTGATTTAATCCGGAAAAGATATCCCGATTACAGAATTACAATTTTTTGCTATGCCGGCAGCAGAGCTATTTATGAATTATATTTTAAGAATATTAATTATGAGTGTTATGGGAAAGAAGATTGGGATCTAGACAGCAGGAAATTCAATTTTAGAATATTTAAAGGAATTAAGAGGATTAGAGAGCTAAACTTTGAAATGATTTTTGATTTCACAATTCTTTATAAATCGGCTTTAATCTGTTTGTTCAGCGGTGCTGATATTTCTGTCGGCTTTGGCAATAAAATATTGGAAGGGTGTTATGACTACTTTTCGCCGAAGAAAAGAAATTGTCACCTGATGGATATGTTTGTCACTTCACTGGAGAAAATTCTGCCGGAAGGTTTTTCGGCGGAAAAGGAATTTAAAGTAAGTTTAGGAAAAATCAACAAAATATTACTCCATCCGCTCGCGGGATGGAAAGCAAAAGAATGGAATCATGAGAAATATATTCAGTTAGCCGGGCAGTTAAAAAATGATTTTGAGGTGGAGTTCATTGTGGAGAAAGGGCTTCTCTCTTCAGACTTAACTCAAAAGATATCAGAATTAAATTTAAAATTAATCTTGTCCGAACGGATAGAAGAATTGTTTGAAGCTGTAATGAATAATGATCTCATTGTATCCAACGATACAGGAATAATTTACATTGCAAGTCTTTTGGGTAAACCTACATTTACTATTTACGGTCCTACAAATCCACGGTATTCGCTGCCGTTCGGGAAATACCATAGGTTTATACAAAAGAAAATTGAATGTTCGCCAAGACCGGAAGAACAATACTGCTATCTGGAAGCCGGGAAAAGATGCCCATTATTCGAATGCATGAACCACCTGACGGTTAATGAGGTTTATTCAGGATTGACTACATTTATAAGTGAAATAAATAACCTGGAAAGCTTGGCCGCAAGTTAATGCTGAAAGAAAATCTTTTAAATAGAGAAACAATTATCTGGAGCGTCGGATTTGCTTTATTATTAATATTTTTAGTCGATTATATCTGGATCAGCATATTATTCCTGCTGCTTTTAAGCGCAGTTTTATTTTATAAAGAGAGAGCTGTTGTTTTTATTTCAATAATTGCATTTCTTGTGCTGGTAAGCGATATAGATCAAGAAATAAGAACAGCAGTAAATGTTTTATGCATAATCAGCTTATTGTTTATCTTTATTAAAAATTACGGCTTCACCTTCAGCAGCTATCCAAAACTGCCGAAAGAGCTGGCTGCCTTTTTGCTTCTTTTTTATCTCTCTATGATTCTCTCTACATTATTTTCAGATTACATTTTTGACGGTATACAGCAAATAATTCAGACAGCAATATTTTTTGTTATCGTTTATATCCTTTATTCTTTTATAAAGGATAAAACAGACATCTACATATTCATCGGCGCTTTATTATTATCGGCATTTATAATTATAGCCAGCGTTATATTTGAGTTTATTGCAGGCAGTTATTCCTTTATTGATTTAATAGCCCGGGCGCAGATAAGAACAACCGGAATCTTAAGCAATGTTAATGCACCCGGCGGAATTGCAATAGCGATCCTTCCTGTTCTTATAAGCTGCATGTTTTATAAAAGTTTTACTAAACGGGGTTTTACCGTCCTTTTGATTTCTATAATTTTATTCGGTATATTTTTAACTACCTCAAGGTCTGCTGTTTTAGGAATATTTGCCAGTATCTTGTTTGTGTTCTATTACTTTTATCGCCTGCGTTTTCTAAAATATTTTTTCGTTCTTATTTTGATCATAACCATCTTATACTTTATTCCTTCTATTAATAATACCGTAAATCTTCTTTTCAGAATTGAAAGCGGCCTCAGTCAAAGAGGTTATTTGTGGGACATGTCTTTCAACATTATAAAGGATAATCCGGTTTTTGGGATCGGGCCGGGAGCTTATTCTCATGTAATGCTTAATTATTTCCCGGTTATGTTCGATACTTTTGTCGGTAAAGAATTGCTGGTTCTGCGGGAATTAACTATAGGGAGCAATAATTCTCATAATTTTTTTCTCTATTATTTTTCCGATATGGGAATCCTTGGCTTAATCTCCTCTCTTGTCTTGCCTGTTGTCTTTTTTACTCTTGCCCATAAAACAATTCTCATGTATAAAGCTAAGCATTCAATTTATTTTTATTTGGCGGTGGGTATTGCTGCTGCAGGAATCGGGTTATTTGTAAGAGGAATATTTGAAGGAATCGGAATCTTAACTTATGGCTGGATTAAAATGGATTTACCATTTTGGTTATTATTTGCTCTCCTTGTCTTTTTATATCAGAATAAAAAAGAGAATCCGTAATAATTAAATGAAGATACTGCTTCTCTCCGATTCAAACAGTCCCCATACCATAAAATGGGTTTTGTCTCTTTCCGAAAGAAATTTTGAAATATTAATCTTCAGCATTCCCGAAAATCTTGCGGACTCGTATAAAAAGTGTAACAACATTAGAATTGAATCTGCCGGGGTAAAGGAAAGCAAACAATTTAAGAATGAAGCTAACCCGGCAAAAATTACTTACTTATCTTCCATACTTAAAATCAAAAAATTAATTAAAGAGTTTAAACCTGATATTCTTCATGCGCACTATGCAACCAGTTACGGACTGCTTGGGGCACTCAGCGGTTTTCACCCGTTTATTATTTCAGTCTGGGGCACCGACGTAATTAGTTTTCCGAATACTTCTTTTCTGCATAAGAAACTTCTTCAATTCAATTTCAAAAAGGCTGATAAGATTTTAGCTACCAGCCGGTATCTTGCGGAGGAATCAAATAAATACACTTCAAAAAAAATAGAAATAACTCCTTTTGGAATTAATACGGCTCAATTTTTTCCTGCTAAAGTAAAAGGTCCGTTTGGTAATTCCGATAGCGGACAGGTTGTGATCGGATGCGTGAAAAGACTTGAGGATACTTACGGTATTGAATATCTGATTAATGCATTCAAAATAGTTAAGGAAAAAAATAAAGATAAAAACCTGAAATTATTACTTGTCGGGGAAGGATCAAAATTAAATGATTATAAAAATTCGGTGAATGAATTAAATATTAAAAATGACGTTTTCTTTGCCGGTAAAATTCCTTACGAAAGAATTTCAGATTATCATAATATGATGGATATCGCAGTTTATATTTCATTATATGAAAGCTTCGGTGTATCTGTCCTGGAATCATCCGCATGCGGTAAAGCTGTGGTTGTTTCAAATATTGGGGGACTTCCTGAAGTAGTTGAGAATAATAAAACAGGGATAATCGTCGAACCCAAAAATGCCGAACAAGCCGCAGAAGCAATTAATAAATTAATTGCCGATCCGGAATTGAGGCTTAAAATGGGAGAGCAGGGAAGAAAAATGGTCCGGGAAAAATATGAATGGAATTTGTGTGTCGAAAAATTAATTCAAATCTATAAGGGTTTGGTATAGTTCATTTTGTCAAAAACGCTTCCAGGTACACTTCTCTCCTCAATACTATAGCAATCAAATCGATGGGAAGAGTTAATAAATGCAGCCAGAATCCTCTAGTAAATACGTGATATTTTCTAAACTCAAAACGTGCGGCAAAATTAATAATATCGAGTATTTTAAAATTCGCTTTTTCGGCGGCTATTATCAGAGATTTTATTGTAAACCCTACAACATGGTATGAAGGTTCAAACGGTTTAATTTTTGCAGATATATTTTTTTTGCCGGTTGCTAAGAATACAAATTTTTTAAAGTCATTAAAAAAACTATCCTCATTCGGCACCCCGATGTAAACTACTCCTCCCGGTTTCAAAATTTTATAAAGGTCTTTTAAATACTCTGAAGGATTGATTACATGTTCGAGCACGGAATCGATATAAATGGCATCGAAAAAATCCCGGGGAAGCGCGGCTGTAATTAAGTCTCCTTTAATAAATTTTATCATATCATCTTTTGCATTTAAAACCCGGTTGTCGGTTATATCAATGCCGTATGTTTTCCACCCTCTTCTGTGAGCTTCAACCAATGCCAAACCCTCGCCGCAGCCGACATCAAGAAAATTTTCAATTTCATTTCTGCTTCTTTTTTTCATCCTGTCAAACCTGTTTTCAAGATCTTTTAGTCTTTGCTTTTTGTACCAGCTTGTTATTTCCCCGAAATATCCGGCACCGTATAGCTCGGCCCATTCGTTAAGGGTAAGATCGATTTCCGGATTTACAAAATAAAACCGGCAGTTATTGCATCTCACAATCCGGTAATCATGCCGGATAAAAGGCGCAGCATTTCCGGATATCTTCGGCTTTCCAACAACTATTTTATCGGGACTCGCACAGAAGGGACAATTATTTTCTCTGCTCATTAAAATTAAAAATTTATTTTACACATAAACTAAAAAATAGAATATAACTGCTTATTTTGATATACTTTATGTATTAAATTTATGAATTTTATAACGGCAAAGGAAATAAAGATATTTGATAAGCATAATTTGTCCCGCTTTCAATGAAGAAAAATACATCCGGAATGTTTTAACTTTTTTCAATGAATCGAAACCACCGGAAAAAGAACTTCTCATCATTGACGGGGGTTCAACTGACGGAACGCGCGTCATTGCTGCGGAATGGGAGAAAAAAGATTCAAGTATTAGACTTATTGATAACCCAAACCGGACTGTCCCTTTTGCCCTGAATCTAGGAATTCAAAACAGCAGAGGTGAAATTATTGCAAGAATCGATGCACATACAATTTATTCTTTAGATTATTTCGAAAAGATAATTGAAACTTTTGAACGCACAGGGGCGGATATTGTCGGAGGTCCCACAAGAATTCATTCTGAGAATGCAATGCAGGAAGCAATCGGATTTGCAATGTCTCATCCGTTCGGAATAGGCGGGAGTAAAGTTCATGATGAAAATTTTGAAGGATATGCTGATCATGTAACATTCGGCGCATGGAAAAAAGAAATATTTAAAGACACCGGGCTTTTCGATGAAAAATTAAAAAGAAACCAGGATGATGAATTTCATTACCGGGCAAAAAGTCTTGGTAAAAAAATATATTTGAATCCTGAAATTAAATTGTGGTACATCCCGAGAGGAAGCATTCCGAAGTTCTTTATTCAGTATTTTCAATTCGGTCTTTTCAAACCGATGGTTTTAAAAAAAATTAAATCAGGAATCAGGCTGCGCCATATCATCCCTTCATTATTTGTTATTTACCTGCTTTCGCTTCCCCTTTCTTTTATTCAGCCGTATTGGATGATTCCTTTGGCTTTATATTTTATGATCATTATGTTTATCTCATTTACAACAAAAATAAAAATTCCTTTCATGCTGATAGTTTTATTCCCGGCAATACATATTGCTTATGGAACAGGTTTTTTACTCGGTTTATTTAAATCCGGGAAAGTGTAATCGAATGAGTATTAGTAAAGAAAAAATTGATCTGGAACTCAGGGAAATTGAAAAAAGGTATGAGCGGAGGAAAAAAATTGATCCGGATTATTACAGCAATTTAAATCCCGCGATTTATATGGGGGAGCAGGAAAAAGAACGGGCATTTATTAAGTGGATAAAATATGCAAATCTTCTTCCGCTGGAAAACAAAAAGCTTATTGAAATCGGCGCCGGCACCGGGAGAAATATAATTGAATTCATTAAACTTGGTTTTTCGCCTGAAAATTTAACGGCAAACGAATTATTACCTGAAAGAATTTATCATTTAAGAGAAAAAATGCCCCCAAATGTCACGATTCTGGAAGGAAATGCACTGGAATTAAATTTGGTGAAGGGATCCTTCGATATTGTTTTTCAATCGATGGTTTTTAGTTCTATACTGAATACGGAATTTCAACGGGAACTGGCTGCGAGAATGTGGAGCTGGATTAAACCGGGCGGCGGAATCCTCTGGTACGATTTTACATTTAATAATCCGGTAAATAAAGATGTTGCCGGAATTCCTTTTAAAAGAATAAAGAAATTATATCCTGAAGGAAGAATAAAAAAATGGAGAATCACTCTTGCACCGCCTTTGAGCAGAATTGTTACTAAAGCTAATCCCGGGTTTTATGATGTTTTTAATTTTTTCCCGTTTCTAAGGACTCATATTTTGTGCTGGATTAGAAAATCTGTCTAGCTAAATAGTTGGAAAATTCGCACTCAAAATATTATCTTACAGATCGGGAAAAATTATTTATACAATGAATCGTTTTAAAAGAATATCAAAGGAAAAAATACTTCTTAATGATAAAAAATTTACATCCAGAGACAGGTGTTTGGTTGTATGGGAAAGCAGGGTAGTTTTATCAAAAGATTAACAGATATCGTTATAAGCATATTTACGCTCCTGATAACGGCTCCGATTTTATTAATCGCAGCCGTAGCAATTAAACTCGATTCCAAGGGCCCTGTAATCTTTACGCAGATGAGAACAGGCTACGGCGGGAAGAAATTTAAAATGTATAAGCTCAGGGGGATGGTTGAAAACGCATTGGAAATAGGTCCGGAGCTGACACAGGAGAATGATCCGCGCATTACCAGGGTTGGAAAAATTTTAAGAAGAACCAGCATTGATGAGCTTCCTCAGTTTGTCAACGTAATTAAGGGAAACATGAGCATCATCGGTCCGAGGCCGGAAGTAGTTTCCATTACTAAAAATTATACAGAGGATCAGCAGAAAATTTTTAAATTCAAACCCGGAATTACAGGTTATTCCCAGATCAACGGGCGCCAGAGATTAACTCCGGAACAAAGAGTTAAGATGGAGATTAATTACTATAATCAGGCAGACTTCTGGTCGGATTTAAAAATTATTTTCGAGACATTTAAAGTAATTGAAAGTAATCATGGGAATATTTAATTCTTCCCAATGAAGCTATTTACAGCGTTCTTCATTATTTCCTTATTAATCACGCCGCTTTTTCCGCAGGTCGAAAATGTGCCGGCCGGTCATCAAGTTTATCCTTTTTTAAAAAGAATGCAGGTCAAAGGAGTTTTGACCGACTTTGACGATATGATAATTCCTTTAAGCAAATCGGAAGTTATTTCGGCTTTAAATAAAATTGAAGAAAATACTAATATACTTAGTGGAGCCGATAAAGAATTTCTTTTCAGGATGAAAGAAAAATTCGGCATTAGCAGTGATGAAATAATTAGTATTGCAGGTAATTTCCCTTCTTCTACAGGAAAAGATTTAATCGCCGATTCGCAAAAGCACCTTTACTTTTATATCGATTCTTCAATTGCTTTTTTTGTCGATCCGTTCCTGGAATTTAAATCTATTTATTCTTCTGAATTAAAGAACAGTGAATTGCTGAATATCGGAGGCACCGCAAGAGGCAGCTACGGCGGCTGGTTCGGTTTCTATCTTGGCGGTTCAAACGGATCGGTGTTTAATAACAGGGAAGCGGCAAAAACCGATAAACGTGTTGCCCAAAGTTATTCTTTCAATCAAACAGGAATAAATTTTTTTGACAATACGGAGGGATATTTACGGCTTCACAAAGATATAGTTGATCTGCAGCTCGGCCGCGAGAGAATCCTCTGGGGAAGAGGCTATGTAAACAAAATGATTCTTTCAGATAATCCCCAGCTGTTCGATTTTATAAAGTTCGATGTATCCTATAAAACTATTAAATATAATTTTCTTCATGCATGGCTTGTGCAGCCGAGAACCGTTGTCTTTATCGATTCGCTTCAAAGCGACGCCAGGGATAAAGGTGAAAAATATTATGCGGTCAGCAGGTTGAGCTACACCCCCTGCTCCGATTTCTCCATCGGGATTTCACAAGTTATTATATATGCAAACCGTTCATTTGAAGCCGCTTATTTAAATCCGTTTTTATTCTGGGAATCTGCGCAGCGTTCTTTAAATGATCTTGATAATTCATTCCTCTCGCTGGATACGAGGTGTAAAATTGTAAACGGATTGGAATTCGCCTCGGCAATCCTCATCGATGACGTTCAGTTCGGAAAGCTATTTAAAGACTGGTCTAATGTGCAGAACAGAATTGCATGGCAGATTTCCGCAATGCTGACGGATCCGTTAATAATTCGAAACTTCGATTTGAAGCTGGAATACCTGCAGGTCAGGCCGTATATGTTTGCTCATCCGGGGCTCGGAGAATCACTCACATACACGAATAACAGCTATCTTCTCGGATTCGATCTGCTTCCGAATTCCGTTAAGTTATCGGCAGAAATTGATTACAGATTTTCCGGTAAGCTTAATTTCTCCGCCAGGTATGATCACTCAATTCACGGCAGAAATATTTACGATGAAAACGGCAGATTGATTAAAAATGTAGGCGGAGGATTGTTTGAAAACTACTGGGTAACTGACTCTCAAACGGCTCCTCTTCTGGATGGCGAAAGGGAAGTGAGCGATTATTTTTCAATCGGCTTGAATTATGAACTCTTATACGGCTTATATTTCGATTTTCTATACCAATATCAGAGATATGTTTTTAAAAGTGAAAAAGCGGATGATAATATCTTCTGGGCTTCCGCAAAGATAAATTTTGAGTAAAGCTTTTATATTATCCGAAAGCAGTATTTTTTCCCCTTGAACAGTTTTTCTGAAAATCCTTAAGTTAACCTAGTTTTTTTACACCTTTTGGTAATGCATGAATATTAAGCTCTTTTTTATTTTAATTCTGATTTTTATTTCTCCGTCCCTTTTTTGCCAAAGCTATAAAATTATTGAGTCTAATCCGGAATTCATTAGAATCGAATTGAATTTCGAGAATGCGTACAGGTTTACAGATACTTTAATTCAAAATACGAAGTACAGCTTCATTAAAGACGGGAATATTTTAAACAGAAAGCCGGGAGATCCGTGGCTTCCGGAATTTCAGGTCAAGTTCGGCATCCCTGAACAATCCGGGCCGGAAGCAATAATAGAAAACCAGGTTTCCGTTACTAGAAATAATATTTCAATTCTTCCCATACCTGAAGAAGATCCCTCATTCGGGGAATTGAAGATTTCAAATTTTAATAAAGAGATTTACGACAGAAACGATTTTTATCCCTCCGCTCCCGTTGAAAATGCAAGCACTTATAAATTCAGGTACTTGAATATTTTTTCATTAATAATTTCACCCTTCCAGTACAACCCGGTACAGAAAAAGCTGCTGGTTAACAATAAAATAATTTTGAGAATAAATTATAATTCAAAAACTGCAGGCGGCTTAAAAATCCGTGATCCCTTTACTGAAGATTTTTTAAGAAGAGAAATAATTAATTATGAAACTGCTAAAGAATGGATAAGAAAGCCGCAGCCGGAATTATCGAAGACACTCGACAGTTCATGGTATAATTCGAATAAAGATTATTATAAAATATTCCTTAAAGAAAAAGGGATTTATAGATTAACCTATAATGATTTAGCCGGCGCAAATATCCCTATCCAGTCTGTTCCCGTTGAAAAGTTTCAATTGTTCAGCGATGGAAAGGAAATCCCGTTACACTTAAAAGATAATAATTCAAACGGACTTTTTGATCAGGATGATTATTTTGAATTTACAGGCTATCCTCCTGTCCGTTCGCAGTATTCCTACTTTAATTTATACAACAATGAAAATATCTACTGGTTTTCTTACGAAGCCGATTCATCCGGATTAAGATATCAGCCGGTTGACGGATTTCCGCAGTTATGGACTAAATCTTACGATACAACTCCTTTTACAATCCACTACGAGAAAGATTCTATTTACGAAAAAATGGGACATGCGCCCAACGGGAACAGGGATTACTGGTTCTGGGGTAAAGCAGGGGGAACTAACGGAACACTGAATTATGTATTCGATCCTCCTTTCCCGAGACCTGAAAATATTGCTCCGGATTCTACAACGATGAAAATTAGAATCGGAATGCATGGAATGACTACAGTAGGCTGCCTTACCCCGGATCATAAAGTTAAAATTTCTCTTTCGGGACAGCCTATCGGCGAGCAGATATGGGACGGGGCAAACGAAACAGTATTTCAATCCGTTGTTGATCTAACAAGAATTGGATTATACGATATTAATTCATACCAGGTTTTTTGCTACGGCGATATACAGCCGGATCCCTGCAATCCTGAAAATCCCATTACCGATGAAATAAGAGTAAACTGGTTTGAAATTGAATACTGGAGAAATCATAGAGCTGACAGCAATAATTTTTATTTTCTTAGTCCGCCTGGAGAATCCGGAAATATCAGGTTCAATGTATATAACTGGGGAGAAGATGACATGAAAATTTTTATTCCCCAAAGGAATGAAATGATCACAAATCCCGAATTCACCCATGACCCGTGGCTGAGCACTTTATTCGTTGTAAACCTTAATCCGGCAGAACAGCTTGAATTTTTCTGTGTTTCTGAAGATTATTTTCTTTCACCCGATTCAATCAGAAAAAATATCAACTATGATGATTTAAGAAATACGGCAAACGGTGCGGATTATATAATTATCACTCATGAAAAATTCACCCAGGTTGCTTCCAGGCTGGCGGCTTTCAGGGAAAATAATTTTCCGGATACAAGTATTATCAATCCGCGGATTAAAGTTGTGCAGATCCAGCAGATTTATAATGAATTTTCGGACGGTTTACTGGATCCGTTTGCAATTAAAGATTTCATTAAATATGCTTTTGAAAACTGGCAGGCGCCTGCTCCTTCCTACATAGTTTTAATCGGAGATATGAGCTCTGATTTTAGAAAGCTGCTCCCGGAGTCGAGGCAGAATTATATCCCGTCCATT
>DAISZW010000080.1:0-14459 GCA_036824595.1 Ignavibacteriaceae bacterium | reverse complement strand
GGATGACAAGCCTTATTTTTCATACGGATATAAGCTTATCCAGCGAAAGAATAATTACAACTAAAAGTGCAAAAATATTTATTTCTCTGAAAGCAAAACCAAACGGCATTCTGCCGGATGTTTTCAGCAATTTAAATGAATTCCAGGTAAGCCAGATTCCCGCAGCAAATAAAAAGTATTCAACAGCGGGGTATTTTACTGCACCGAAGAGCGGAATCAATAAACTTGTTACGGCAGTTGAAATAATCCATATGAATGTTATACGGGCAAGCTGGTTTGGATTAAAAATTTCAGTCAATGTCGGAAATCCTGCTTTCTTATAATCGTTTCCGAAAATTAAAAGTAAAAGCCAGAAGTGAGGTATCTGCCAGATAAAAAAGAAAAAAGAGATAATAATAATCTGCGGATCAAAAATATATCCTCCTGCAGCAACCCATCCAACTGCCGGCGGTATTGCACCAACAAGACTGCCGGGAATTATTGCTAGAGCATTTACTCTTTTTAAAGGAGTGTAAATACCATTGTACCACACTAAATTTAATAAACCCAAACTTAAGGCCAGCAGTCCCGCCGCAAAAAATAAAATAACCGATCCGGTTACTAAAAGGCTTAATGCAATTATCAATGCATTCAAGGGCGAAATTTTACCTGATGGAATGGGGCGGCGCTTTGTTCTGTCCATCATCGCATCGGTTTTTCTTTCCTGGTAATGATTTATTGCAGCCGAACCGCATGCCAGAAGCAAAATTCCGATAACCGGTAAAATTAAATTGGAATTAATCTCACCTGCTGCAATTATAAATCCTAATGCAGTAGTAAGAGCAACAAATGACGTTATCCTTATCTTCGTAAGTTCAAATAGTATGTTCAGTTTACTCTTCATCTTTCAGATTAATCTTTCAATCTTGTAATCTTTCAATCTTGTAATTTCTAAATCATTTCTTATTCAGCCAGGTATTAAACTTATCCTCCGGCAGCACTACTACTTTAGTAAGCATGTATGAATGCCTCAGCCCGCAGTATTCGGCGCAAGTTAAAGTATATGAACCGGTTTTAGTGGGGATGAACCAGGCAACATTTTTTCTATTCGGTAGGACATCTTTTTTAAATTTAAATGCCGGTATATAAAATGAATGATTTACATCCACCGAATTGAGGTTTACTTTCACTGCTTTATTCAAAGGAACATAAAGAGTATCGGTCTGCAGCCCGTTTTCGTACCTGAATCTCCACTGCCACATCTGTCCAGTTACATCAATTGTCATTGCATCTTTCGGAATCTCCGACATTTCTTTATACCCGGTCCACCCGAAGTAAAACATTATTAATACAAGTATTGTCGGCACAAGTGTCCAAGCTATTTCCAAAGGCACATTGCCGTGAATATTTTTCGGTTTCGGATTCCGTTTCCTGCTGAACCTGATTACAAAGAAAATCATTAATGATGTAATGAGCACAAGGAAGAAAACCGAAACGATCAGAATAAACAAAAATGCCGTATCAACCGATTCGGCAAAATTTGAAGCTCCGTCAAACATCGCTGTCCTGTATAAAAGAGTAGTCTGAAAATAAAAGCACAAAGGAAATTATAACAAAGAACAAGGCTACAATTACGAAGACCTTGAATGCAGTCTGTTCAACCCGGAGATGCATAAAAATCGTAAGCACCAGATAAGATTTTATCGATGCAATGATCAGCGCAGTTGCAACTGTAAGCCCTCCCAAATTAATTCCTGCAACGGCGACGGTAATCCCGGTTAGGGTTAATAAGCCGAGCCAGACGAGGATATAAATTCCGTATCCATGCCCGTCTTCTTTGCTTTCATGCGGATGCTGTGTATGTTGTTCGTTCATATCTTTTGTTTCAAATTTCGTATCACATATTAATAATCCGTGATACGCAGTTAGATTTTTAAGTTATTAGATAAAACAGAGGAAACAGGAAAATCCAGATTATATCAACCAGGTGCCAGTATAAGCCGGCTGCTTCAAGCTTAACATAATTATCCCGGTTGATAATATTTTTCAGAGTGAAATTGGTCATTACCGAAATTAAAACCATTCCTACCAGGACATGAAGTCCGTGCAGTCCGGTCATTACATAATAAAGCCCGAAGAAAATAATTTCTCCATGGTCTAATGAAAGCATCACTTCACTTTTAGGGTAAAGTCCATGAGAAATTTTTAAACTCCATTCGAAATATTTATTGATCATAAATCCGAGACCCAGAGCGACTGTAATCATTTGGAATACAACCGAAAGCATTTTTTTATTCTTCTGAATGGCTGCAATTGATAAAGCCATAGTAAGACTGCTTGTAAGAAGAATAGCAGTATTAAAAGCTCCAATGAGAGTGTCCAGTTCACGTGCAGCATCATGAAACGCTTCTTTATTTTCATACCTGTAAACCGAATAAAGAAAGAATAATCCGCCGAAAAGAAGAAGCTCTGTAAATAAAAAGAGCCACATTCCCATACGGCTGGCTATATCATCCCGGTGGGCATGAGCTTCTTGCTCAGTTTTCCCGGTAAAAGGAGCCGGTATGCTCATTTAAACTCCTTTCCCTTGCCGTTCTCTTCATGAGAAACGGCTTCTTCATATTCCATTTCATTCTGTTTATACTCATAAGGGCCTTCGGTTATTACAGGAATCTCGGCAAAATTTTCATGAGTAGGAGGAGTTTCAATCTGCCACTCCAAAGTTTCGCCGCCCCAAATATTTTTTTCGGTTACTTTCGGACCTTTTCTTATTCCCCTTATAAGGTTTGTAAACATGATAATTAATCCGAGTATTAAAATCCAAGAGCCGACTGTTGATATTTGATGATAGATAGTATATTCAGGAAGATAATCGTAATATCTTCTCGGCATTCCAAGCCAGCCCATTACAAACATCGGGAAATAAAGTGTATTAAATCCTATAAAGAAAAACCAGAAAGCAACTTTAGCTACTTTTTTATTATACATTCTGCCGAACATTTTCGGCATCCAGTAATGTAGCGCTGCAAAGATTCCTACTCCGGTTCCGCCGAACATTACATAATGGAAATGGGCCACAATAAATGCAGTATCAGTTATATGAATATCAACAGAAAGTGCACCCTGCATAACACCCGTTAAACCGCCGATCGAGAACAAAAATATAAAAGCAAGAGCATAAAGCATCGGCGGATCGAGCTGAATTGATCCTTTATACAAAGTTGCAGTCCAGTTAAAAACTTTAATTGCACTTGGTATTGCAACAAGGAATGTTAATAGTGAAAACACAAACTGGCCGGTATCGCTCATTCCTACTGCAAACATGTGATGAGCCCATACTAATGATCCGAACAATGCAATCCCAATACTTGAAAATGCGATAAACTTGTAACCGAAGATTGTTCTCCGCGCAAACACGGGGATAATTTCCGAAACAACTCCCATTGCCGGTACAATCATTATATAAACTGCAGGATGAGAATAAATCCAGAAGAGATGCTGATATAATATTGGATCACCGCCTAAAGCCGGATCAAATAAGCCGACCCCAAGTACTCTTTCAACAATAATGAGAAGAAGTGTTATACCTATTATAGGAGTAGCTAATATTTGAATCCATGCAGTTGCGTAAAGAGCCCATGAAAACAGCGGCATTTTAAACCAGCCCATTCCCGGGGCTCTCATGCGATGAATGGTCGTAATAAAATTAAGGCCGGTAAGAATAGAGGAGAAACCTAACAAAAATGCCGCAAACATCGTAAAGAGAACATTCGTTCCGGTGCGGATACTGTAAGGAATATAAAAAGTCCAGCCCGTGTCTGCAGGACCGCCTGGTAATAAAATTGAAATGATGGCAAGCAATCCGCCTGTTATATACAGCCACCAAGATAAAAGGTTAAGTCTCGGAAAAGCTACGTCTTTGGCTCCGATCATTATCGGCAAAAAGAAATTTCCGAACACTGCAGGAAGTCCAGGTATGACAAACAAAAATATCATTATTACGCCGTGCAGTGTAAAAATGGAATTATACGTCTGTGCATCCATTATTGTACGGCCGGGAGCAATTAATTCTAGCCTTATTAAAAATCCAAAAACAACTCCTACTGCATAAAATGTTAGAAGGCCTGTTAAATAAAGTATCCCAATCCTTTTGTGGTCGGTGGAAAAAATCCACGATTTTAATCCTGAATATTTTCCTTTATGTTCAAGATAACTTGTGTGTCCGTTAGTGTGAATAACTGCTGCTTGACTCATTATAATACCTTGGTTTTACTTTTTTCTTTTTTCGGCTTAACTGATATATATATTACGAAAACTGCTGCGAGCAAAAGAATTACCGCGCCAGAAATTTTTGTAAAATTAAATACGTATGATTTCCCTTTAGGATCGAAAGTGAAACAGAACTGCATAACTTTTGCGATTAGCGGAGTTGATTTTCCCTGGGCCGTTTCCAGTACAGCCATTTTAAAATCGAACGGCAGAATCCCGAATCCCTTCCTTTCTGAATAACCTGGCACAAGATACCGGCAGATCTTACCTTTTTCATCAACAAATATTAAGGCACCTGAATGTATAAATTCTTCCCCAACTCTTTTGAATTTATAACCTAGCGAATCTGCTAAATGTTTGATATTATTTTTATCTCCTGTTAAAAATCTCCAGGAAGAATCAGGAACATCTCTTTCAATTATTTCTATAATGCTCCTTTTTTTCTTCTCTGCCATTACAGCTGTTTCGTTTTCATCCATGCTGATTGAAAGAATGGTATAATCTTCACCTGGCAAGAGGTCCGATTTATTCACAACATTTGCTACTTCTTCCATAATAGGAGTACAGATTCCGGGGCAATGATAGTAAACGAAATCAATAATAGTAGGCTTATTAACCAGGTCTTTTAGGAGAACTTTTTCACCGTCGGAATCAGTAAAGACAAGATCGAGCGGAATGGTAGAATCCAGCTTCTCCTCTATGCCGATATCTTCTTCAGCTTTAAGAGAAGTGATAGAATAAAATAAGATTAATACTAAAACATATTTTAATAAATTTTTCATAGTAAATTTCTTGATAAACTAAGTACGTTAAAAAAGAAACCGAACAGATTAAAAATATCCTTGCAAATATTGATGAAGGACACTCATTTCCTCTCTATTCAGATAAAAAACTTTTCTGCTGAAGCCATTATTTTCAGGATCGGAGGTTATCAGATTAACAAACTCCTGTTCATTTTGTTCCCAGTTGGTTGAATTATTTAATGAACCTAAAGCTTTCTGTTTATCATTAACCACGTCATTAAAAATTTTTGCACCTTCGCTGCTCAAAGAACCATTCCGTCCGGATTCTTTTGCTATTCTGCCTAATATCGATGAAATTTTTTCTGCAGAAGCTCTGTTTTCATTTATTATTATTTCCATTGCCGCATCAATAGGAATTTGTGCGGGCAAATCTTTCTCCTGTGAAAGACTATAAGTCTGATCTAGAACTTTTAAATTATCAATATTAATAGGAGGCGGATCCGGCACAAAATTCTGCCTGATATAATGCGCAACTGCAAATTTTTCAATTGTGCTTAACTGCTGGAAGGAAGCCATTGCCGTCCCCGGAATACCTAAGTGAATAGTCTCAAATGTTCTATCTAAGTCCGGACCGTTTCTCCATCCTTCCTTCGCAGTAAAATTCCTCGGTGCAGGGTTCAGCCCGGCAGAAGCAACACCATTCCCGCTGCCGTCCTCGCCATGACATGAAGAGCATAATGTATTATAAATTACTTTCCCTCTTGCAAGAAGTGTATCGGTTGGTTCAGCTAATTTCGTAACATCAACCGCTGCAATTTTTCTTGCTTCCATAATCGGCAGATCGGTTGTCCTGTTTGTATCCGGAATAAACGGGGGCACTTCCTGTCTGGAAATATCACCTAGACTTCCGATATAAAATAAACCCAGGCCTACACCGATGACCAGCATATAAGGATATACAAGTCCAAAAATTCTTCCGGGTTCTTGTTTCAGCTTATTTAAAAGTTCTTTCATTATAGAATTTCTTAACTAAACTTTTTTATTCTTTTATTCTTCTTTTCCAAAATTAATTTAGCCTGAAATTCAGCCCGCGCTGAAGCTTCGGATCGTTAACAGGCACCAGATTATCCTTTGCCGCCATTGTTTTAAAAATTATTATAATGAATCCGGCAGCAGCAACTGGAAAAACAAAATCGATCCAGCTGAATGAATATCCGTGGCCATGATTTAGCAAACTCGGCATTATAAGCCAGTATAGATCCAGAAGATGTGCAAATAAAAGCCAAACAGCAGTAAACTTAAGTCTCTTAGGATTCATTTTTGAAGGCTGGGAAAGGAGCGCAGCATACGGAACGACAAAATGAACTAGTATAAGTGCAATCGAGAAAAACTCCCATCCGCCGTGCCATCTTGCAAGGAACCAGAAATTCTCTTCGGGTAAATCTGCATACCAGATCAGCAGGTACTGCGAGAAGGCTATGTAGCCCCAGAAATTTACAAAAGCAAACGTAAGTGCACCTAGGGAATAAAGATGTTCATTATTCATTTTCGGATGCAGGTATCCTTTTTCCATTAAAAGAACAACAACAAGGGTTATTGCAGCTAGTGAACCGACAACCGTCCCGGAAAAGAAATAAACTCCGAATATTGTTGAGAACCAGTGAGGTTCAATGCTCATCGTCCAATCAATTGCGGTGATTGTTATGGTTATCGCAAAAAGAGGAATGAACAGTGCGGATAAAACAATATTTTTCTTTGTAAATGATTGATCTCCGTTCAAATCCTGTTTTGTTGAATTCTTTTTTAACAAGTAAAAAAATGCAGACCAGATAAGAAAGACTGCAAAGGTGCGAATTATAAAAAAGCTGTCATTTAAATAAGGAGATTTATGCTGAAGTATTTTATCTCCGGCAACGGCTTTTTCCTGGGACCAGTGAAAAATCTGATCCATGTTGAACAGCAGCGGCAGCACGAGTACGATTAAGAATGGAAGAACCGATGCTAAAAATTCCATAACTCTTCTAATCGGAACACTCCAGTCTGCCCCGGTTATATATTCAAGAGCAATTAAGAAAAGTGAACCGATGCCGATGCTAAGAAGGAATACAAATCCATGAAGATAAGCAAAGACTGCACGGCTGTAGTCAATAAAAAATCCGAGCAGCCCCAATAAAACTCCTGCACCTAGCAGCACCCATCCCACTTTGGATAAATTTGCCGGCAAAACTTTTTTTGTATAATCAATCATATTTTAAATTTTATATTTTAGTCAACTTTATCGTAAAGATTTCCTTGCCTTCTGGCAAATTCCAGATCGGTTTCTTTAGCATTTTTTGCCCGCTGCAGAACACGGATATAATTCGTGATTGCCCATCTTTCCTCTCTTGTAATCTGTGATGCATATGAAGGCATAATATTTTGTCCGTTTGTAATAATATGATATATCATTCCGTCGCTGAAATTTCTTGCCCGGTCAGTATGAAGTGACGGAGGATTTGGAAACTGCTGGTTAAGCCGTGATTCTCCGTCAGCATAATTGCCGTGGCATGGTGAACAAAATGTAAGATACTTCCTTTTACCTAATTCAAGATTTTCTTTTGTCGGCAGAAGCGGGTTCACTAATGTCTGCGCCGGCTGAGGCTGCCCGGAATAAATGTAAGGAAGGAAACCGCGGGCTAACGTTCCTTCAACAGGGGTCCTCATTCCAAATTGATCCGAATAAAAATGGCTTTTTGACTGCACAGTTGTTTTCTCCTGCCACAGCATAAAATCGAACGGGGGCAGATACATTAATTTATTCAGAGTTATATATGTTCCTCCCGATGTAATCACAGCAACAATTGCTAGAAAGACTAAAAACTTCGGTTCGAATATCGGATAGGATTCTTTCTGAGGATAAAAAACTAATTCAATATTCTTTCCGCTCAATTCCGTCAGCAGATTCTTTACATTTCCTTCGTCAAAATGAGTATCCGATGCATAAATGCATATTCCGAATTTATCAACAGATACACTTCGCAGATAAGGTGTATCCACTAACGGATGATTATTCTCAGGATAATTGAAGAAAAAAGTCAGCATTCCGATAACTGTCGAGAGTGTTGCCAGCAATACAGTAACTTCAAAAGTAATGGGGATAAAAGCCGGCAGAGAGAAAAAAGGTTTTCCGCCGATGATCATGGGGTAATCAAGCGTCATTGCCCAGCCCATAAAAAGCAGCGCAAAAACAGTTCCCGATAATCCGAATACCAATGTGATGAAACCAAGCTTTGAAGGTTTCAGCTTCATTGCCTTGTCCATGCCATGGAGCGGGTAAGGAGTATTCACGTCAAAATCTTTATAATGCCCCGAAATCTTATCCGCAGCGTGTATGATCTGATCCGGCGTATCAAAAAGTGCTGTGATTCCAAACAGCTTCTTCGTTCTTTCCGCAGGAACGGGTTCACCGGTTAAAGCATTAAATCTGAAAAACTTCTTTAATCTTTCCATCAATGGCCATCTCCGTGAGAAGGCTGTGCGCCTTCCGAAACAGCTTTAACTTCCGCTATTGAAACCACAGGAAGTGTTTTTGTAAATAAAATAACCAGGGTAAAAAATAATCCGAAGCTGCCGATAAGAATTCCGAAATCGGTAAGTGTAGGGATAAACATCCCCCAGCTTGAAGGAAGAAAATCTCTGTGCAGCGATGTAACAACAATTACAAATCTTTCCATCCACATTCCGACGTTTACAAGGATTGCAATAGCAAGCATTACAGGAATAGACCTTCTGAATCTTTTAAACCAGAATAATTGGGGAATTATTACATTGCATGAGATCATTATCCAGTAAGTAAAAGCGTATGGGCCTAATGCCCGGCTGATAAACACAAACTGCTCAAAAGGATTTCCGCTGTACCATGCAATAAAAAATTCCATTGCATAGCCGTATCCGACCATCATTCCCGTAGCCATCATAATTTTATTCATTCTTTCGAGATGAGTCACGGTAATAATATGCTCCAGGTTAAACAGCTTTCTTACAAATACCAAAACCAGCACTACCATTGCAAAACCCGAGAACACGGCTCCGGCAACAAAATACGGCGGAAAAATTGTTGTATGCCATCCGGGAACAATTGACACCGCAAAATCGAAGCTTACAATTGTATGAACTGAAAGAACTAACGGAGTTGCAAATCCAGCCAGTATCAAATATGCTTTTTCATAATGCTGCCAGTTTCTATGCGAATGCCTCCAGCCGAGACTGAAAATTGAGTAAATAATCTTTTTCAATTTTGTTTTTGTTCTGTCGCGAAGAGAAGCGAAATCGGGAATAAGCCCGATGTACCAGAATACTAGAGAAACCGTAAAATATGTTGATACTGCAAAAACATCCCATACCAGCGGCGAAGTGAAATTTGGCCATAAAGCATGCTGGTTGGGGTAAGGAAGAAGGTAACCTGCAAGCCATGGTCTTCCCATATGGATAATCGGAAACAACCCGGCGCACATTACCGCAAAGATTGTCATTGCTTCGGCAAATCTTGCTATACCGGTTCTCCATCTTTGTCTTAACAGAAACAGAATTGCAGATATAAGGGTTCCGGCATGTCCGATTCCAATCCAATAGACAAAATTTACGATACCAAAACCCCATCCTACCGGCTGATTATTTCCCCATAAACCGACACCGAACCAGAAAGTCAATCCGACGCATAATGCACCTAAGAGCAGCATGCTGCCGCTTATAGTAATGGCAATCAAGAATTTTTTGTCAGGCTTTGTATCTAAAGGCCTGGCAACAAATTCCTCAATATCAGACCTGGTAAGACCACCTTCAACTAATACGGCTTCGTGTTTATAATCTGTCATAACTTCCTGGGTGTTGCTATTCACTATGTCTCCTCCGGGTGAGTATTTTTCAGTTTGGCCAGGTATGTAATATTAGGCCTTGTATTCAGATCTTCCAGCATATGATAACCAAGTGAATGATTTTTATATTTGTTGTATTCAGATTCAGATTCTTTTTCATTCATATCACCGAACTTAATCGCCTCCGTGTTGCAGGCTTCCTGGCATGCGGTTTTAACATCACTCCCTTTTAAAGGCTTATTTTCCCTGATTGCATTTTCTCGCGCATCCATTATTCTTTGTACACAAAAGGTACATTTCTCCATTACTCCGCGTGATCTTACGGAAACCTCAGGATTATATAGAAGACTGAAAATATTATTTTCCTGGAAGGAATCTTTAAAATGAGATTTGAAATCGTAAAAATTAAATCTTCTCACTTTATAAGGACAGTTATTTGAACAATATCTTGTACCGACGCAGCGGTTGTAGGCCATCTGATTAAGTCCGTCATCGCTGTGCGTAGTTGCAGCAACGGGACAAACATTTTCGCAAGGTGCATGATCGCAGTGCTGGCAAAGCATCGGCTGGTTAAAGACTTCCGGATCTTCGTAATCACCTGAATAATACCTGTCTATCCTCAGCCATTGCATTTCCCTGCTCCGTTCAACCTGGTCCTTTCCCACAACAGGAACATTATTTTCCGAAGTGCAGGCAACAACACACTCCCCGCATCCAAGGCATTTATTCAAATCGATCGACATTCCCCACTTAGTTCCGGTGTATAAAGTCTTTAGATGCTGTCCGTAAAAAGTAGGCTGGTCAAGACCTTTTTCACTCTTCAGAAAATCAGGATCTTTTTTATATTCTTCCAAAGTTCCTGTTCTTATCAAGCCACGTCTGTTTGGAGCATCTTTAGTTAATCCTTTATCAAAAGCGTGGTGTTCCTGGGTAGATGCTAATTTATATGTACCGGATATTTTTTTTATTTCTGCGTTAGAATAAATCCATGGGCTTTGTCCGGAGTTTTTACTCAATAAAACATTCGCATTAAAACCTACATTCGTTCCTACAATTCCGGCTTTTTCTCTTCCATATCCAAGCTCAATGGTAATTGTTTTGTCTGCTGCTCCGGGCTGGAGGAAAACCGGAATTATTAATTTTCTGTTTCCAACATTAATTTCAACAAGGTCATTGTTGTTAAGCCCCAGCTCATCGGCAGAATCTTTAGAGATCGCTGCATAATTATCCCATGTAATTTTAGTTACCGGGTGCGGCAGTTCCTGCAGCCAGCCGTTATCGGCAAAACGTCCGTCACTCAACGTATAGCTTTCTTTCAGGATAACAATGAATCCCTTATTTTCTATTTTTCTATCGGATAAACCGGAAACAGAAGCGGAATTAAATACTCCTAAGGAGGTTACCGGTTCATTTGAAAAAACAACGCCGTCGTGCAATGAAGTTTGCCAGAATCTTTTAAAATCTAATGGAGAATTTATCACGGGATAAATTGTTTCTTCCCAGTTCTTCATTAGATAATCCATATAAATTTTATCTTTATCCGCAAAAGTTTTTCCCTGCATCCAGGTAAGAAGGACCGCTTCTTTCTGTTTGGTATTATAGATCGGGGAAATTACCGGCTGCTTCAAAGAATAAAAACCGGTTCTTGTTTTTGCATCACCCCACGACTCAAAATCATGATTAATCGGGAGGATATAATCGCTTGCAGCGCAGCTTTCATTCATCATATCCGAAATGCTTATTACATTAGTCACCTTCTTTAAAGCTCCTTCATAACCGAAATCGTTCGGCAGATGATAAACAGGGTTGCTGTCGTAATGAATTACTGCTGCAACACCGTTGTTATTCATTGCATTTATTAGATTTTCCCAATTCTCTTTTGAAGATAGTGAAGATAACTCAACAGGCGATGCATCTGTCCTGTATAATTTATTATTACCAAGAATTTCATTCAGGTAATTAACTGCCATATGAACATCCTCCGGAAGAGTTCTGCCGGCATATACTATTGCGGATCCGCGGTTTGAAAGTAAATCATTAACGAGATGATTCACTTTTTTGCTATCGAGAGAATATTTCTTTAAGAATTCAGTAAGAGAATGCCGGTCAATATTTCCCGGCGCCGAACCGGTCTCTGATGAAATTTCATTCAGAAGACTCATAACAAACTCATACTGCAAATCGGGTGAAAGTTTAAGCCTGTAATCAGCATTCATCCCGGTCAGAGAAAGATTTCCTTCAACCGCATATAAACGGTTGAAGTTCTTAACGTTCATTACGTCTTTCCCCTGTGAATACAATCTTGCATTTTCTACTTTATTTCCTTCGTTTCCGAGAAAATCGGCCTCCAGGACAACAATCACCTTCGCTTCATTCCACTTGATTAAAGGAAATTCTCCGGTTCCGTAGCTTTTCCTCCATGCAGAGTTTCTGGTTGCCTCATTAAATAATTCGTATGAATAAATCCTTGCAGACGGAAACCTTGAGCTGAATTTATCAAGAATTTTTTTCTCTGTCGGCGAGACTATTCTATGTGTAATAACCGCAATCTGTTTACGGCCTGCTTTATTTAATTCATTTATTATTTCGGAATCGACTGTTTCCCATGATGCTTCTTTTAATGAACCTCTTTCCCCTTTCATCGGTTCTTTTAATCTGTCAGGATTGTAAAGATTTAAAATACTCGCATGCCCTTTTGAACAGATTTTACCTTTACTCACGGGATGATCGGGATTTCCGTCAACTTTTATCGGCCGTCCTTCCCTTGTTTTTATTAAGATGCCGCATGACTCTGAGCATGCATTGCAGGTAGAAGCGTAATAAACCGGTTTCCCGGGAAGAACTTCTTCCGGCTTTTTCACATAGGGGATTATTTCTCCCTTATCCCTGTAATCGGAACAACCGGCTCCGGCAAGTGCGGCCGATGCTCCTAAAAGAGCTAAAAATTTTCTTCTCGAAAGAACGGATAATTCGGACGGAATAAAATCGTCAGTAACTCCGGTTTTAAATTCATGATATGAAGCTTCAATTGACTCCGGATTGTTGTAAAGTTCTTCAAAACTTCTCCAATAATTAATATCTTGACCGGATTTTTTGGATTCAGTTTCATCCTTCCATGAAAGTTCAATTTGGTAAACCTTTGGATGAGTATTATTCTTATTCATATTATTGAAATTTTCAGACATCCGATTCACCTGTTTTTTCTGCTTACAGCATTAGGATTTATTTCGATACTAACTTTTTTATTCCCTTTTTTGAAAAGATTAAGAAGAGAAGCGGGAAGAAAAGCAGCTCCGAGCAATCCCGTAAGAGATTTTGCAAAGAAACTTTTCCGTTTAATCTTATTAGGTTTTTTCATTTCCATTTATTAACCCGTAATGTCGTTAAGAATCCTGATCCTTATTGATTGAGGATCTATTTAAAACTTGTTTTTAAAAAGTTTTTCTTATCTATGGCATGCAAAGCAGTTATCGGGACCTTTACGAATTCCTTTTACATCCGGCAGCTTCTCATGTGCGTTCCGATGGCAGTCGAGGCACGCAGCCATAGTAAATGAATTCGTCTGCATTAGCTTGTCCATCTGTCTCACATCTCCGTGACAATTAACGCAGTCAATTCCTCTATTTATATGTACGCTATGGTTAAAAAAAACAAAATCGGGAGTTTTATGAACGCGTTTCCAGGGCAGTGCTGTTCCGTCGCTGTAATATTTTGCTAGCTTAATTATTTCCGGTCTGTCTTTTCTAGCAACGGTATGGCAGTTCATGCAGATATTCAGTGAAGGCACTAAGGCGTGCCTTGTTTTTTCAACACCCGTATGGCAATACTGACAATCAATATTCATTTGGCCGGCATGGAGCTTATGTGAGAAAAGAATCGGCTGATCGGGTGAATAACCGATGCCGTCCCTTTCTGCTCTCGAGGCAAAATAAGTTATTGCAAATGATGAAACTGCAACAAAGATTGTTATTGGAAGGCGGATACGGAGAATGTAATCCAATAAAGAATTTTTCATTAATCCCTTAAGCGTTCTAAAAATCTATTAGGAAAAATTAAAAAAAATTGATTATGCCCGTGACGGTTGTATCACAGTAATTAAAATCTTTTTTAATATTAATTCTTGTTGATTATTGAGGCTGACTAGATTTTGTTGTTATTCCCGAAAAAGATAAAATTTCCGGTAGTTTAGTCTTCCTCGGATTAGGCCTTTACGGCTTCAGACTTGCCTAACATAGCTCATGGAAAAGCTAACGTATTCACATTAAAATTAGACGCGCAAAATTATAAAAATGCAGGAAGAAAACAAATGTCCATTGCATTATATGGGTACCGTTCATTAAACTCTATTGAAAAAACCTCAACGGCAAAATTATCTAAGCAGGATATTTTCATCTCCCCACCGCTAATCATCACAAAATATTGCCTAACATCCAACATTTTTTGAAAATTATAATTATTAATTGTATACTCAAAAACGGAATTTATATCCTCTTTAAGTAAACTAATCAAAAATGTTGGAGGTTATATATTGTTCTCTCCATTTAAAGTAGTTAATAATCTTATTTCTTCTTCCTGGCTGAAATCCCTTTTATATCAAATTTTAATTGTTTTATTT
>DAISZW010000242.1:0-4158 GCA_036824595.1 Ignavibacteriaceae bacterium | reverse complement strand
CCCATTTTCTTAATTGCTTTAATTTGCTTAAGAAAATCTTCAAAATCAAATTTATTTTTACGAAGTTTTTCCTCCAGCTTCTCAGCTTCGGATGCATCAAAATTGAGCTGGGCCTTCTCAACCAGAGAAACAATGTCCCCTTTGCCTAGTATTCTTGAGGCAAGCCTTTCAGGATAAAAGCTCTCTAAATTGTCTAATTTCTCACCATTACTTATAAATTTTATCGGTTTTCCGACAACTGAACGGATAGATAAAGCGGCACCGCCCCTGGTATCTCCATCCAGTTTGGTAAGAACAATCCCGTCATAATCAACTTTTTCATTAAAGGCTTTCGCAGAATTAACGGCATCCTGCCCCGTCATAGCATCAACAATGAATAAAATTTCTGACGGTTTAACAGTTTCCTTAATATCCGCAATTTCGATCATCATCGTTTCATCAACATGAAGACGCCCGGCAGTATCGATGATAACCGTGTTTAATCCTTTTTCTTTCGCATAGGAAATAGATTCGGAAGCAATTACTCTAGGATCTGTTTTTCCAAGAGAGAATACAGGCACATTGATCTGCGCTCCCAAAAGCTTAAGCTGTTCAATTGCAGCAGGGCGGTAAATATCGGCAGCTGTTAAAAGTATTTTTCTCCCCCGGCTTGCTAATTTCTTAGCGAGTTTAGCGGCAAATGTTGTTTTCCCGGAACCCTGCAGACCTACTACTAAAATTATGCTGATACCGGAACCGGAAAGTTTTATTTCACTATGGCTGCCGCCGAGGAGCTCCGTAAGCTCATCGAAAATTATTTTAGTAATTAATTGGCCCGGAGTAATAGATGCTATTACTTCAGTGCCTAAAGCTTTAGCAGCAACTTTATCGATAAATTCTTTAGCGACTATATAATTTACGTCTGCATCTAAAAGAATGCGGCGTATCTCCCGAAGCGAGTCGGATATATTTTTCTCGTTCAGCTTCCCCTGTCCGCTTACCTTTTTTAAAACCGAATTTATTTTTGCAGTTAAATCTTCTAACATATTTATATTATTCCGACTTTAAAGCATTTGCTCCGGATACTATCTCCAGAATTTCTTTTGTAATAGCGGCTTGTCTTTCTTTATTATATTTCAACTGCAGTGTTCGAATTAATTCCTTTGCATTTGTTGTTGCGTTGTCCATTGCAGTCATTCTTGCCGCCAATTCCGCAGCATTTGATTCCAGCAGCACCCGCCATATCTGTGCACGTAAATGTTTAGGCAGAAGATACTCAAAAATATATTTCCTATCCGGTTCAAAAATATAGTCCGGGATTTTATTTTCATCCTGGTTAATAATGATAGGGAATGGAAGAAACTGCTCGACTATAATTTTCTGCTGGATTATAGATTTGAATTCATTATAGATGAGCACTACTTTATCAAAAGTACCGTTAAGAAATGCTTCGCTTAGCTCATCGGATATTGAAACAGCTTCTTCAAATTTTAATTCCGAAAATATACCGGTCCTTTTCCCGGATATTCTATAATCTTTCTGAGTAAAGAATTCCGAAGATTTCCTCCCGATGCAGAAAACATGTGCAGCAGAGGAAGCTCTTGATAAATCATTAAACTGCTTTACTGCTTCCTTAATAATATTCGCATTAAACGAACCGCACAATCCTCTATCAGCCGTAACAACAACTAAGGCGGTATTTTTAATTTCCCGCTGTACAAGATAAGGATTTATCTTCAGATCCTCATCGCTTTCAAGATGAGACAGCATTTCAGATATTTTATGTGCATAAGGACGCGCATTAATTACCCTTTCCTGTGCCCTTCTCAGCTTAGCGGCAGCTACCATCTTCATGGCCTTAGTAATCTGCTGAGTGTTCTGGACACCCTTAATGCGTCCTCTTATGTCCCGCAGTGTTGCCATCTATCCAGTTTCCGTAAAACATCATAAAAATTATTTTCAATTTTTACCTTTTCTTAAATGTACTTAAAAATTCATCAGCAGCTTTTCTTATATCCTTTATTAAAGACTCGCTCAGATCTTTCTCTTTTTTAATTGTTTCAAAAATGTGGTTATACTTCAGCTCAATATATTCCAGAATTTCTCTTTCGAATTTTTTTATATCGCTGATCTTTAATGAATCGAGATACCCGTTTGTACCTAAGAAAATGCTGATTACCTGACGTTCTACCGGCATGGGTGCATATTGGTCCTGCTTCAAAAGTTCAACAAGCCTCGCGCCTTTTGCAAGTATTCGAAGCGTCACTTTATCAAGATCGGAACCGAATTTAGAAAAAGCCTCCAGCTCTCTATATTGAGCAAGATCAGTTCTCAGTGTTCCCGCCACTTTTTTCATAGCTTTAATCTGAGCATTTCCTCCTACACGGGAGACAGAGATACCGACATTTATTGCAGGTCTTACACCGGCATTAAAAAGATTTGATTCCAGATAAGTCTGGCCGTCGGTAATTGAAATAACATTTGTGGGGATATAAGCCGATACATCGCTCTGCTGAGTTTCAATAATCGGGAGAGCAGTAAGGCTTCCTCCGCCAAGATCTTCACTAAGCTTTGACGCTCTTTCCAGCAGTCTCGAATGAAGATAAAAAACATCACCGGGATAAGCTTCTCTGCCGGGAGGTCTTCTTAAAAGAAGAGAAAGCTCCCTATAAGCAGCAGCTTGTTTTGAAAGATCATCATAAATAACCAGCGCATGCTTGCCGTTATCTCGAAAGTATTCACCAAGAGTAGCTCCGGAATAAGGTGCAATGAACTGGAGCGGTGCCGGAACGGATGCGGCCGCCGAGATCACTGTTGTAAAATCCATTGCCCCATGTTCCTGAAGTTTAGCAAACACCTGGGCAATTGTCGAGCTCTTCTGTCCGATAGCCACATAAATACAGTAAACCGGCTTAATTCCTAGTTTTTTTGCTTCTTCAGAATGGGTGTACTTCTGATTTATAATGGTATCGATTGCGACGGCAGTTTTACCCGTCTGGCGGTCTCCGATAATCAATTCCCTTTGTCCGCGTCCGATCGGGATCATTGCGTCGATTGCCGTGATGCCGGTCTGCAGCGGTTCTTTAACAGGCTGCCTTTGAATTACCCCGAGTGCTTTTCTTTCGATTGGTAAATAAGTGCTTGCATTGACAGATCCTTTCCCATCAATCGGCAATCCGAGCGGATTGATTACTCTCCCCAGCATTTCCTCACCGACCGGCATAGAAGCGACGCGTTTCGTCCTTTTAACTGTGTCCCCTTCTTTAACCAGGGTCGATTCTCCGAAAAGAACACAACCGACACTGTCTTCTTCAAGATTCAATACCATACCAAGAACATCATTGGGGAATTCAACAAGCTCACTTGCCATAACCTTAGACAAACCATATACTCGTGCAATTCCATCTCCCACCTGGAGAACTGTTCCCACATCATAAATGTCAACTTCGCTTTCGAACCCGGATAATTGTCTTCTGATTATTGCTGATATTTCATCAGGCCTAACTTCAGCCATTATATATTCCTTTGAATCAATTTTTTTGTCCTATGTAGCTGCTGTTTTCCAAAAGCTGCACTCTCAGTAAATCAAGCTGATGCTTTAGGGAAGCATTGTAAACAGTATCATTAACCTGAGCGACAAAACCTCCGATTAGAGATTTATCAATCTTGAAACTAAAACCAACTTTCTTGTTCAAGAAATTTTCCAGCTTTTCTTTCAGCCTTTTTTTCTGTTCGTCAGTAAATTCATATGCAGTTTTTATCGAAACAGTCACAAAACCGATATGCTCGTCCCGCAGTTCGAGAAATTTCGAAGCGATACCATAAAGCAGATTCTCCCTGCTCTTATCAATAACGAACCTTACAAATTTCTTTGTTTCAGTGTGGCCTTTACTTAAAATTTCTTCAATAATTGATGCCTTAATCTGAGGTTTAACAACCGGGCTTTCCAACAAACTTCTCAGATGAGCATTTTCCTGAATAGCGGACTTCAAGAATTCAATATCCATTGAAACAGCATCAAGGATTTTTTTTTCTACAGCAAGCCCAAGAAGAGATGAAGCATATCTGAACGAAACTTTAGAATCGACCATATTAATTTTTCGTTATCTCGTCTATATATTTATCGGTAATTTTTTTATGAGTCTGCGGGTCCAGCTTTTCATTTAATAATTTTTCTGC
>DAISZW010000241.1:0-4163 GCA_036824595.1 Ignavibacteriaceae bacterium | reverse complement strand
AACTTTACCTGTCTCTTTTATTTGAAATTTAATTGTAGTTGCCGGATTAAAAGGATTGGGATAATTCTGAAACAGCTTATATTCGGTTGGCAAATTCTGGTCAGCAAGTTCATCAACGCCGACGGAAACCGAATCCAATCCGTAGTAAAATACCTTAGCTTCATATCCTTTCAATGTCAACGGAAGCTCTCTTTGTTCCGGCAAGATAAAAACCGTCCCTTCAATAAGATCTGTTAAATAATACCTGCTTGTTCCGTCAAATGGGAGATCCGATAAATCTACCGCAATATCTTTTATTTCCCCGCTAAAATTTGCCGCAGTCACTAAAATGTTTTCGCCGCTTATTGAAGAGTAAGAATACACATTAAGACTATCCCAATTATTTATCAGCCTTATAACAGGATTATGAACATAATTTTTCCTAATGCTGATTAATCTTTTAAAATATGGTCTCACGGTATCAGGATCACTCCAATCTATTAATTCCCTCCTAGTTAATTCGCCAACTTCCCCTCCGGAATAAATTAATGGCACGCCGTTAAGTGTGAAGATTATAGTATGCATAAGCAGAGATCTTTGAATATCAAACTGCGATGCCGCTCTTAATTCATCATGATTCTCGATGAACCTAAAAGGTCTGGCGTGTGTTGGATAGTCTCTAGTAACTTCCTGGTGCAGTGTTTCTAAAGTAACCGAACCGTTTAGAACGCCGATTAGTTTCTTCCATAATTCCCAATCGTTTGCCGAATCAAATCTCTGCTGATAAAAAACCGGATCATCCGAACCTGCTTCCGCTTCTAAAAATACTTCCGGCTTAATGTTTTTTAAAGCTGCACGCCACTCCTGCCAGAACTGATTATTTCTTTCTTCTACGCCCCAGGCAACATCGCACCTGAAGCCGTCTATACCATAATAACTTACCCAATATTTTGCAGCATCGATAAAATATTTTCTTACATCAGGATTATTATGATTTAAATTCGGAAGACTGCTCCAATCAAAATAATAATCGAAATTAGAATTGCCCGGCTCTCCATCCCATAAATAAAAATCTGCATACGGAGAATATTCACTATACTCAAAAATATTCTGCATGAATGGGTGCTGAATAGATGTATGATTCACCACATAATCCAGGATTACTTTGAAGCCGTTATTTTTTAATGCAGTCATCATGGTTCTGAATGAAGATTCATTACCGTAATCATCTTCAAATCCGTAATAATCGGTAACTTCATAACCGTGAGTTGTAGGTCCCGTATAAATCGGCATGAACCAGATTGTATTTACTCCTAAGTCTTTTAAATAATCTACTTTATCCGTAACACCCTGGAATCCACCGTTTTGTGAAAATGATCTCGGATAGATTTCATAAACGATTGCGTCATCAATCCAGGATGAATGATAATTTATATCAGGAATAAACACTGAATCAATTGTGGATACAACCATGATTCTTGGAATGACAATTTTATTCCTGGCATCTCTAACTCTTACATTGAAATAATATTCTCCAGGCGCCTGGGGAATATTGAGCACGGCAGATTCGGAGGTTGAAGAAGCATTGACAACAGCCGGATTCTTTGAATCTGCTGACCAGGTGTAATTAAAAGTTGTTCCGGAGGGCGATGATGCACTAACAGTTAAAGTGACCTCACGCCCGTTTACTTCACCACTGATGTTTGCAGAAGGTTGGAGATCAGGAGTATAAGTTAATACAAGATTTCTTGAAGTTGATTTGTAACCGCGGCTGTCTTGTGCGGTAACGTAAAAAATATTTTCTCCTTCATTCAGGGTAACAGGAAGAGAGAATCTGCCGTTTATTGCCGGGAGAACTTCCTCCGCACCATTAAAATATGATGTAACCGTAGTTATTGCGGTATCGCTTAATTCGCCATGAATGGTGAGCTCAGGAAACCAGTATTCAAGCGATGGAGTAAGGAAAGTAATAGCGGGACCGAATGTAGCGAGGCTGTCAGAAATATCACTTGCAGATAAGGAAAGTATTCCTCGTCCTGTCCCGTCAAGCGCAGCATACCTTGGACCTCCTGTTTGTCCGGCAGGAATATAATTTGAGAGCATCCTCTGCTGCCAGAAGCCGCTTCTGATAAATGCTGCATCGTAAATATCCGGATCAATTGAATTACTGCTTCCCCCTTCGCTCGGACCTACTTCGTAACTGTTTCCGGAACCATCTTCCAAAGCAATATAAGAAAATAGATAAAAGAATCTCTGCAGATTCCAGCTTCCCAATAGACTATCCAGCAGAGCAAGTCCGATTTTAAATTCGAAAGAATTTGTTGTTAGAGCATCCGGATTAATATCAAGTGTAACATCGCTGTAAGCCGGAGGATTACTGCTTGTCACAATCCTGTTTTCAACCGAAGTATTTTCATAAGGATTTCCCGGAGCGCCTATGCTTACAAAAATTCCTTGATTGTTCCAGTCCACAGTTTTAAAGTCTAATCCTTTGGGATCATCAATCAATGTTTCCGATAAATTGGAAATAATAAACCCTATTCTTGTTCTGTCGGAAATATCTTTTAATGCAATATTAAATTGAAGTGTATCATGAGTTTCATTTTCATCGATATTGACTGAAACAATATCGCATGAACTGTCACTGACTCCTGCAGGATAAGAATAAGGTTCATCATCTTCAGCATCCACAACAAGAACCCCGGTATTCTTGGTATAAATACCGTAAGAATAATTTTCTGCGGCAGTTAAGCCTTCCTCATTACTAAAAGAAACTTCAACGGAATGATTTCCTTCCCCAGTAAAATTGAAGCTCGAGCTGAGAACTGAAGCTGCAGTATCAAATGTAAAGGGTTCATCGGCTCCGTCTACTTTAAAACTTATTGAAGCTTCATCCACTCCTGCGGATTTTATCCCCGGACGAAGGGCTATTTCGATATTAACAGGAGCCGGATCAACTGAATAAACAGTCTGTTCATTTGGCCGCAGCAGTTTTATCCTTGGTATTGAATCTGCAGCTACATCAACAATGCTGTTCGCATCTGCGGTAGTTCCGATTTTTGTTTCATCGGGATCATTTATCCAGAATATTCGGTTAAGCTTAAACTTATAATCATATGTACCGGGAAGCAGAACTGCAGTAGCTTCCCATAAACCGTCTCCGTCACTGTCCTGCATAGGATTAAAAGTATCGTTCCAGTTATTAAAGACACCGACCAATGCAACATTATTTAGTGTCTGATTAAAAGTAACCGAAGAGTTGTACTGGTCAAAATAAAAATCAACAGGGATCTGGTATGCAACATAATTCGGATCACGAATGAATGCTGCGCTTTTTGAATCGCTTCCTGCACTTGATGAAACTGTAACACTAACTGTATGCTCTCCTATACTTAGAGCAGGGTCCGGATCATATAAAAATTCTTTAGTGGTTGAATTATAATACTGAGAAGGATTTGATACATCAACCCCATCAACTTTAACAACAAGACTGGCAGTATTGATCGGGTTTGCATCCTTAAAGGCAAATATTATTCTGATCGGCAAGCCGTCCGGAGAATTATCAATATATTTTTCTCCGCGTGTATTAACGTCTCTCGGCAGCAAATAAGTTACCATCGGATCGCTAACTGTCATTATCGAATTATTATTATCGGCGATATTTATTTCCGGATTATCTGGATCGGTAAAAGCCAGGCCCCAGTCCGCATCCATTACAAACTTATAATTATGATCTGTCCCTTCAGCTAATTCGATTGTAACTTCATATTCTCCGTTTCCATCAGGATCGTTCATGAGTAAATCATCATCGGCATTATTCCAGCCATTAAATGATCCTACAAGCCTAAGGTTTTCAAACTCGGTATAATCAGGTTTATAATGAAAGGTTACGGGGACTTGAGGAAATACCGTAGAGTAAAAAATTACAAAAAATAAAGAATAGAATGGAATACGGAAGAATGAAGTTTTGGGATTTTTGCTTTTAGATTCGAAAGTAAGAGATGTACATTCGGCCTGTAGAATTCTTTTCATTTTCACTCCCTGGCTGGTTAAAAAAACAATGAGCCAGAGTGTATTTCAACCCTGGCTCATAATTCGGATCAACAAAGAAGATGATTATTTCATCAGGATCATTTTTTTCGTAGAAGTAAATGCACCTGATTCTATTTTATAGAAATACACGC
>DAISZW010000079.1:0-14566 GCA_036824595.1 Ignavibacteriaceae bacterium | reverse complement strand
CTGCGGCGGATTAAAGTAGACGAGCTTTCTGCCGGCAATGTCGGCTACTTGATTGCAGGAATTAAAGACGTTCACGATGCAAAGGTCGGCGATACCGTAACTCATGCCAAACATAGTGCGGCGGAACAGCTTCCAGGCTACAAAGAAGTTAAGCCGATGGTTTACAGCGGGCTTTATCCAACCGACTCCGATGAATTTGAGAATCTCAGGGATGCGCTGGAAAAATTTCATTTAAATGATTCAGCACTTATTTACCAGCCTGAAACTTCAGCAGCTCTCGGATTCGGTTTCAGGTGCGGATTTCTGGGCTTGCTGCATATGGAGATTGTTCAGGAAAGATTGTTTAGGGAATATAATCAATCTATTATAACGACGCTGCCGAACGTTGAATATCATGTTTACAAGAAGAAAAATGAGAAAATTATAGTTGATAATCCTGCCGTAATGCCTCCGGTTGGGGATATTGAATATGTTGAAGAACCTTATGTAAAAGCGCAGATAGTATGTCCGAGCGAGTATGTGGGCAATATTATGAAGCTTGCAACAGAGAAAAGGGGAGTATATAAAAATACAACTTATATCGATCCTACGCGTGCTGATCTTCAATATGAATTTCCGCTTTCCGAGATTATATTTGATTTTTACGATAAGCTTAAATCGATGTCCCGCGGTTATGCCTCCCTTGACTATGAGTATATAGGCTATAGGGAAGGAGATTTAGTAAAACTTGATATTTTATTAAACGGCGAACCTGTGGATGCTCTTTCAATGATTGTACATAGTGATAAAGCGTACGACTGGGGAAGGAAGGTATGCAGTAAATTAAAAGACCTGATTCCGCGCCAGCTTTTTGAAATATCGATTCAAGCTGCAATCGGTTCAAAAGTAGTATCTAAATCGGTTGTTAAAGCTTTGAGGAAAAATGTCCTTGCCAAATGCTATGGCGGTGATATTACAAGAAAAAGAAAACTGCTTGAGAAGCAAAAGGAAGGTAAGAAAAGAATGAAGCAGGTGGGAAATGTGGAAATTCCTCAGGAAGCTTTTCTTGCAGTGCTGCAGATAAATGATTGATGCTGCACTCTATGCCTGATACCAAATACGAGATGCCGATATAAGATAATGAATATTAATTTTTAAGGTATTACGAATCTTTGATGAATAATGAATTATTTGCAAACTTGCATTCGCATATTGAATTATAAGGCAGAAAATTAAATAAGTTTTTAGAATCTATAAAAGAAGGACATCTTAGTGATAGGTAGAGACATTCCTTATGGATTGAATCTCCATAAGCAATCATCCGGTATCCAGAATCCAGTATCCAGAAACCAGAACCCTCTAAAAAAAATCATGATTTTTTTTCTATTGTTTTCTGCATTTCCCTTTGCCCAATCCAAGTACCTCATTTATTTCAAAGATAAAGGAATTACACCTTCCCAGTCTGTCGGCAAGCAGAACTTTGAGCAGGCAGAGCAGCTTCTTTCTAAACGCAGTATCGAGAGAAGAATGAAAAACATGGGAGGAAATTATATTACTTATGAAGATATCCCTTTGAAGAAGGAATATATAAATATTTTAAAAAGCTATGGAATAAAGATTAAGAGAAATTTAAAATGGTTTAATGCTGTTTCGGCATTTTTAACTGCAGAACAGCTAAATCAGATCTCTTCGCTGAATTTTATTAAGAAGATTGAGCCCGTAAAAATTTTAAAATCCAAAAATAATCTTGGGAATTCTTTGAACGAGAACATAAAACCGGGTAATTCTCTATTTAAAAACAAAAGTGTAAATGACTTGAATTACGGAATGTCTTATTCCCAGTTGAATTTAATTGATATCCCCAAAGTTCATTCAAGAGGAATTACAGGTCAAAATGTAGTTGTTGGTTTCTTGGATTCCGGGTTTGACTGGAGAGATCATGAATGTTTTAGCAATACTAATGTTATTGACGAATACGATTTTATTTTCGATGATGCTATTACTGCAAATGAACGCGTGGATACTCCCGCCCAGCATAATCATGGTACTCTGGTCTTTTCGACGGCCGGAGGTTTTAAAGACAGTACTTTGATCGGAGGTACTTATAGTTCAGCCTTTATACTCGCAAAAACTGAAGACATAAGATCCGAAACGCAGGTTGAAGAAGATAATTATGCGGCGGCTCTGGAATGGATGGATTCGATCGGAGTTGATATAACAAGCAGCTCCCTAGGTTATAGTGAATTTGATGAAGCGGAAGATTCTTATACCTATGCGGACATGGATGGAAAAACCACAGTTGTGACTAAAGCAGCCGAGTTAGCTTTCAGCAGGGGTATAGTTACAATTACCGCTGCCGGGAATGAAGGGAACACCAATTGGGGGTATATTAATGCTCCTGCCGACGGCTTTAATACTATTGCCGTAGGTGCAGTAACAAACACCAATCTTGTAGCCAGTTTCAGCTCTTTTGGCCCAACTTCGGACGGAAGGATTAAGCCGGATGTGGTTGCCCAGGGTGTACTTGTAATTGGTGCTAGTGCCGCAGGATTTGATTCATATGGCTATCAGCAGGGTACTTCATTAGCTACGCCGCTTGCATGCAGTGCCGCTTCACTTCTGCTTTCGGCTCATCCTCACCTCCTCAACACTCAGGTTCGCAGCATTCTTTTAAGAACTGCCGACAACAGCAGTACGCCGGATAACGACAGAGGATACGGACTTATTTCTGCATCTCGAGCAATCAGCTACCCAAACCTTGAAATGGTTAACAATCAATTCAGGTTGCACAAAATTTTTATTGAAAATCCCGCTATTGATCCTTCAAGCGTAAAAGTATTTTACTTTACAAATACAGAGGGACCTTTTGAAGGAAATATGTACTTTGATGGAAATCTGAGATTTAATTTTGATTTTCCTGTTTTTACAAATGGACAAGCTGTTAATTTTTACTTTTCTTTCAGAGACAGCTCCGGTGCTGATTTGAGGGAACCATCAGGTGAAACCTACCGGTTTGTATATGGAGATCCTTTAATATCATCTAATTCATCAGATCCGATACCGCCGGCAGATTTTTATTTAGAGCAGAATTTCCCGAATCCGTTCCCTACACCGTCAAATCCTTCTACAAAAATTTTATACCAGGTGCCGGAAGAGGGATTTGTCACATTAAAAATTTTCGATATTCTAGGTAATGAAGTACGGACAGTTGTAAACGAAGTTCAGCAGAGGGGAAGATATACTATTAGCATCAACTCTTCAGATCTTGCGAGCGGTGTGTACATCTATCAGCTTAGAGTAGGGATATTCGGCTGGGTCAGAAAAATGGTTGTCCTGAAATAAAACGGGAACACATTTAATTCATTATTCCTGCATGAGCCATATTTCCATTATTCTTCTTAAATTTGTTTAACTAATTTATAGTTCTGCATGAGTAAAATCTTACTTCCGGCTCAAATTAAATATATAGAATCGTTCCGTAATGAAAAGGATCCTTTGATCCTTGAAATGGAAGATTTTGCCAAAAAGCATAATGTGCCGATTCTTTCATGGCAGGCGATAGAATTTATGGAACAATTAATCAGGATGCATTTGCCTAAAAGAGTTTTAGAAATCGGAACTGCAATTGCATATTCTTCAATTAGAATTGCCAGAAATCTCAAGAAAAAAGGGATTGTACACACAATTGAAAAGAGCGAGGAGAATGCTGAAAAAGCCAAGGAGTTCATATCAAAATCCGGGTATGGCAATAAAATTAAAGTAATCGTTGGGGACGCTTTTAACATACTACCGCAGCTGGATAAAAAATATGATTTTATTTTTCTCGATGCAGATAAGGAAGACTACAAAAGATTATTTGACTACTGCATGGTTCTCCTAAAAAAAGGAGGAATTATTTTTGTGGATAATCTTTTATGGCATGGCTACGCAGCTACTAAAAAAGTTCCGGCAAACTATAAAACTTCAACGAATTACATCAGAGAGTTTAATAAAGTGTTTACTTCCCAGTCCAGTCTCAAAACTACAATACTTCCCATTGGAGACGGTATTGGACTCGGAGTGAAAGTTTAACAAACAATATAGAAAAAGAATTTGGTAAATAACTCCTTTCAAATAAATATCATCTTCTCTTCTACAACAATTTCGCAGCTATCTTTTGTCGATTCTCTTAAACGGGTTAAAAATTGGTCTAAAACATCAATATTAATCAGGCATTCTGTTCTCATTTTTTCTACGAATCTGGAATTTAAAATCTCTCCCTTGTTTCCGGTTATTATTTTCTGAATCTGTTTTGCAAACAATACATCGGCCTTGATAATTACTTTTTTTGCCGGAATTTTTTCAATTATTTGGGAATTCTCAAGAGTTAACAATGCTGAATTATAGTAAGCTCTTCCTAAAGGACCGATTCCGAGCTTTGTCCCGCCGAAATACCTGATAACAACAACAAGAATATTTGTAAGGCCGTAGTGTTCTATTGCATTAAAAATCCGTATCCCGGCGCTGCCTGAAGGTTCTCCTGCATCGGAGTATTTTGAATTCCCGGCAAATATTTTATATGCATAGCAATGATGTGTAGCATCAAAATACTTTTTCCTAATGCCGGTTAGTATATTTAAAATTTCCGCTTCATTATTCACAGGGTAGGCTTTTCCAGTAAAAAGCGATCCTTTTTCCTTTAATTTTGCTTCACCCGGCTTCTTAATTGTTTTAATGTTATTCATGAAAATTTTTTTATATTTGAAATTGCCCAAAATTGAAATCAGCTGTAGTGCACATCGATTTAAATTGATTATAATGCTTCAAATAAGTAAAATGAAAGATTAAAGATAAATAATCGAATGGAATTAGAAAAAGAAAATATAATAATTAAAGGCGCACGCGAGCATAATTTAAAAAATATAGATGTAGAAATTCCCCGGGATTCCTTTACAGTAATTACAGGACTTTCCGGTTCGGGGAAATCATCCCTTGCATTTGATACTATTTATGCGGAAGGACAGAGAAGATATATCGAATCGCTTTCCGCATATGCCCGTCAGTTCCTCGACATGCTTGAAAAACCGGAAGTGGATTTAATTGAAGGGCTGAGTCCTGCAATTTCCATTGAACAGAAATCTACTTCGGGAAATCCCCGTTCTACCGTCGGCACGGTTACTGAAATTTACGATTACCTTAGACTGCTTTATGCAAGATTGGGCACTCCATACTGCTATAACTGCGGGAAACCGGTTTCTAAACAAACATCTGCCCAAATTATCGACTCGGTTATTTCATCAAGTTCCGGGAAAAAAATTTATATTCTTTCACCTTTAGTACGCGGAAGGAAAGGTCATTACCGGGAGCTTTTCGAGGAAGTTTTATCCGAAGGATTTTTAAGGATCAGAGTTGACGGAGAATTCCACGAAATATCAAAAGGATTCCAGGTTGACAGATATAAAATTCACAACATTGAAATAGTTGTCGACAGACTTACGGTTAATGAAAATGCAAGAAGCAGGATTACCGAATCGATTGAAGTAGCTTTAAACCACGGCAACGGCAGCGTGGTAATTTTTGACGGCTCGGAAGATCATATTTTCAGCAGGCATCTTGCATGTTTAAACTGCGGAATCAGCTTTAATGAACTGGCGCCGAATTCTTTTTCATTTAATTCTCCTTACGGTTCTTGCTCAAACTGTGAAGGACTCGGCGAAAAGAAGGAGCTGGATATTAATTTAATTATTCCTGATTGGAATAAATCTATTAACGAAGAAGGGCTTGCTCCTTTGGGGAAGCCAAGGAGCATCTGGTTCTTTAATCAATTAACGGCAGTTGCAGAAAAATATAATTTCACATTCGATGACAAGCTGAAGGATTTATCGGAAGAGCAGAAACAAATTCTGCTATATGGCAGCAAAGACAAAATTGCATTTTCATATTCCTACGGAAGCGGTAAACCGGTTACTTATATGCACAGGTTCGCTGGTTTGTTTAATTATTTGAAGAATTATTACAACACTACCACTTCAAATAATATCAGGGAATGGGCTGAATCGTATATGAATACGGTTACCTGTCCGGAATGCGGCGGAGGCCGGCTGAAAAAAGAATCTCTTGCAGTAAAGTTCCAGGGGAAAAATATAAGTGAAGTTACTGCATTATCAATACAAAGAGCAAAGGAATTTTTTAACGCCGTTAAACTGAAAGGAAGAGAAGCACTGATTGCAAAGCCGATCTTAAAAGAAATAACTGAAAGACTTGAGTTTCTTTTAAATGTCGGACTGGATTATCTTACTTTAAACCGCTCAGCACGTACAATTTCGGGAGGAGAATCGCAAAGGATAAGACTCGCAACGCAAATCGGTTCTCAACTAGCAGGTGTTTTATATGTACTGGATGAACCCAGCATCGGGCTTCACCAAAGCGATAATATTAAATTGATTAATTCGTTGAAAAACTTGAGGGACCTGGGAAATACTGTTGTGGTTGTGGAGCATGACCGGGAAACAATTGAAAGTTCCGATTATATAATTGATCTTGGGCCCGGCGCCGGTGAGCATGGCGGACAAGTTATTCTCAAAGGAGATACACGGAGTTTATTCAATTCAGGAAATGGAATTAATTCATTGACTATTTCTTACTTAATGCATAAAAAACAAATTAAAGTTCCGGAAACCAGGAGAAAGGGAATTGGAAAATTTCTCACGCTGAAGGGTGCAGCGGGGAATAATCTTCAAGATGTTAATTTAAAAATTCCGCTTGGAACTTTAACTTTGATTACAGGGGTCAGCGGTTCAGGAAAATCTTCAATGCTGAATGAGACTCTTGTAAAGATTTTAATGAATAAAATCTATAAATCGAAAACTGTTCCTCTTCCTTATAAGTCTATTGAGGGGATAGAGCATATCGATAAAGTAATTGAGATTGATCAATCGCCGATCGGGAGAACACCGAGATCCAATCCTGCAACATATACCGGATTGTTTACATTCATCAGGGATTTGTATTCACAGCTTCCCGAATCAAAAATGAGAGGTTATACTACAGGGAGGTTCGGCTTCAATGTTTCCGGCGGAAGGTGCGAAGAATGCGGAGGCGACGGAATGAAAAAAATTGAAATGAATTTTTTGCCGGATGTTTATGTCGAATGCGATGTCTGCCATGGGAAAAGATATAATCGTGAGACTCTTGAAGTTTTGTACAAAACAAAATCTATAGCTGATGTGCTTGAAATGACTGTTGAGGAAGCATTGAAATTCTTCGAGGATCTTCCGCGAATAAAAAGAAAGCTGAAAGCAATTTATGATGTAGGGCTAGGTTATATAAGACTAGGACAGCAGGCAACTACACTTTCAGGCGGTGAAGCCCAAAGAGTTAAACTCGCTACAGAACTGAGCAAAGTAGGTACTGGAAAAACTATTTATATTCTTGATGAACCTACTACCGGACTTCATTTCGAAGATGTAAATATTCTTTTAAAAGTTCTGAACAAATTAGTCGATAAGGAAAATACAGTTGTGGTAGTTGAGCATAATCTGGACGTAATTAAAACTGCAGACTGGATTATTGATCTTGGTCCAGGCGGCGGAGAAAACGGGGGAAAAATTATTGCAGAAGGGACACCGGAAGAAGTAGTGCGGAATGAATATAGTGTTACCGGAAAATATCTGCAGAAAGAACTGTTTGCCGTTTCCAGAATTTCCGCGTAAAAACTCTCTGACATTCCGTCATTCGTTATTCAACCATTCATTCAGTCAATTTCATTCGGATCGGGCGAACTTCTTAGATTTTCATCTAATTTATTCATCTTCCCTATATCATTTTCAGCAATTTCAAAATCAAAGATACCTGCATTTTCAAAAATTCTTTCTCTGTTTGATGATTTCGGAATAACAACTGCCCCATGCTGCAGGCACCATCTCAGCAGGATCTGCGCCGGTGTATGGCCGTATTTTTTAATCATTTCCTGTATTACCGGATGTTTAAATTTTTTTGCTCTTGCTAATGGAGTGTAGGCTTCAACAATGATATTATTTTCCCGGCATATTTCCAGAATATCTTCCGGATATACAAAAGGATTTAATTCAACCTGGTTAACTGCAGGAATTATTTCAGCATAGTCAAACAACTCTTTAAGATGGAGCACGGTGTAATTGCTGACACCGATCGATTTTGCCCTTCCATCTTTATAGATTTTTTCTAGAGCTTTCCACGATTCTTTTCTCTTCCCGCTGATCGGCCAATGTATAAGATAGAGATCTACATATTCCATATCTAATTTTTTAAGGCTTTCATCAAAAGCTCGTAAAGCTTTATCATATCCATGATCCCAGTTATCCAGTTTTGTGGTTATAAATACTTCTTTTCTCGGCACGCTGCTTTTCTTAATTACTCTGCCGATCTCTTTTTCGTTATAATATGCAGAAGCAGAGTCAATTAATCTGTAACCGGCCTCCAGGGCCGAATTCACTGCATTTTCAACTTCTTTTCGAGAAGTTATTGAATACGTACCCAGACCTAAAAGCGGTATTTCTATTCCATTGTTCATTTTTGCTTTTTTGACTGCCATTATTTTGCACCTCCTTAATAATAAAATTAGTAACCGTTTATCAGTGATCAGTCGGCAAGTGGCCAACGACAAATGACTGATCACCGGTCACCGATCACCCACTCTTCAGGAAAATAAGTCTCCGGGAAAATAGTTCTTGCTTCAGATAATATTTTATGATAATCATTCTCGAAATTATATCGTCCGGAAATATGAATTAAAATTAATTTTTTTACATCAGCATCTTTTGCAATTTCGGCTGCCTGCGCCGCAGTAAGATGAAAATTCTTTTCTGCTAATTCTTTATCCGCTGCGGAATATTGACCTTCACAAATTAAAATATCGCAGCCGTTGATTGTCTTCAGCGCTCTTTCTTTTGAGACCCGGTCATAAAGAAAATCGGTAAGATAAGCTGCGCTGTTTCCTTTGGTTTTTTTCAAAAGTTTTTCTTTTAAATAACCGGCAGTAAATGTTTTTTTATCTACTTTAATTTCCTTATCCGGATTAACATTCGGGTTTTTAATTTCTTCAATCCATGGTCCGCCGGACAGGTTCAATGCTTCCAGCGATTGTTTATCAATGTTTATAAATTCTTTCTCCTGAACTCTATATCCGGCTGAGGGAATTTTATGATTGAGTAAAACAGCATTTACCGTAAAGTCATCAGTCTCAAATACAAAATTAATATTAGGATCAACTCTCACTTCATGTTTTTTCTCAAAGCCTTCTGAAGAATTAAACCGGTATGTTCTTACAACATCCTCCAAAATATCGGAAACGAACCAGACACTCCCTGGCTCCCAGAGAAGATTCCATGTATAGCCTTTCAGCTTATTGTGAATTTTTTCCGATGTAAATTCAGGTCCGAAGATGTAAACCGGCTTATTCTCTCTTTCATAATTCCTTCTGAAAAAGTAATCGAACCCTGCCGCATGATCAATATGGAAATGAGAGAATAAAAGATAATCAACTGCTCTAATATCGGATTGAGCGGCTTCGCTTAAAACATCCTCTCCGCAGTCAAATAAAATCCGGTAAAACTTATCACCGGAATCAATCCAGACCATCGCCGCGTTATCTTTCCCGGGCTTTCCTAAAATTTTATATTTTATGCTCATTATTTTAGAAATAATAGATGGAGAAAAAGAATCATTATATTTATGGAAATATTTCTTTTCAACTAAACGGGAAAATTCTATATGAAAAAAATAGTTATAATTTTGCTTCTTTTATTGCTTATCGGCAGCAGTAAAGCACAGTCTTTTTTTGAAAATCCTTTCTCTCACACTTATTCAATTGTGGCGAGAGATCATGAAACGGGAGAAATAGGCGCTGCAGTTCAGTCACACTGGTTTTCCGTCGGTTCGGTTGTAATTTGGGGAGAAGCCGGAGTTGGTGCAGTAGCTACCCAGTCTTTTGTAAATGTTTCATTCGGAGTGCGCGGACTTGATCTTTTAAAATCCGGGTTAACTCCTCAACAGGTTGTAGATTCTCTGTTATCTGCAGATGAAGGGAAAGAATTCCGTCAGCTTGCCGTAATAGATGGAAAAAATAAACCTGCATCATTTACTGGAAAAAATTGCATAGATGAAGCAGGATATATTGTCGGAGAAAATTTTTCGGTTCAGGCTAACATGATGCTGAATGATAGAGTATGGCCGGCAATGGAAAAAGCATTTAAGGAAGCTGAAGGTTCGCTTGCCGAGAGAATGATTGCTTCGCTTGAAGCTGCACAAAACGAAGGAGGCGATATCAGGGGAAAACAGTCTGCGGCAATACTTGTTGTAAAAGGAATATCAACCGGGAAAGTTTGGGAAGACCGTTTGATAGATTTGAGAGTAGAAGATCATCCGAATCCTGTACAGGAATTGAAAAGGCTGCTTAAGGTTCATCGCGCATACGAACACATGAATGCAGGAGATCTTGCAGTTGAAAAAGGGGACATGGAATTGGCAATGAAAGAATACTCTTCCGCAGAAGAGATGTTTCCGGAAAACATGGAAATGAAATACTGGCACGCAGTAACTCTTGCCAATATCGGAAAGTTAGATGATGCACTTCCTTTATTTAAAGAAGTATTTTCTGCAGATGAAAATTGGAGAGTTTTAACCTCAAGACTGCCAAAGGTAAATTTATTAAATGTTTCTGAAGAACAATTTAAAAGAATTTTGTCGGTTAAATAGAATTAAAAAGGAAAATCTTCCCGGTAATCTATTTCTTCTTCAATTTTTTCCTTCGGCGGCTGTTTTGCTGCCAGATGAACAGGATTTCCTTCTACGTAAATGGATTTGTAAGGTTTAGTCGGACATGCATATTCACAGGCTCCGCAACCGGTGCAGTATTCATCATTCACTTCCGGCAGATGAAGATTTTTTAGAAGCGGATTATTTTCCGGAACATACGGTATCATTTTAACCGCTTTTGTCGGGCAATGTTCCGAACAAGCGCCGCAAGCGGTATTTTCCGTAAACACTACGCAGTTTTCTTTAACGAATTTTGCTTTGCCGAGCTGAGTCAGTTTTTTCTTCTCAAGCCGCAGAGGAAGAATTGCTCCTGTTGGACAAATTTCCGTACAAACTGTACATTCGAAATTACAGAAGCTGGTTTTGTAATCCATTACCGGCTGAAGTATCCCCAGAAATCCGTATTCTAAAAATGAAGGCTGGAGAACTTGAGTAGGACATGCACTTACACAAAGATGACATGCGGTGCATGTATCTGTAAAATGTTCCAGACTTTTTGACCCTGGAGGCGAAACGGGGTATGATCTGTAAACAGGAATTTTGCTCTCTTTTTTAGGAATAATTTGTATTAAGCTGAATCCGGCTAAACTAAATAAGGAACCAATCGAATTCTTTATAAAATTTCTTTTGCTGTTATCTATGCTCGATATTGAACGAGGTTTAATTTCTTTAGGTTTCGCACGAACAAATCTTATTTTATCCTTCGGGCAGACTGTAAAACAATTATAACATCCCACACACCTGGTAAAATCAATCTCTTTATTATTTTTATCTATACAACCTGCTTTACAAGCTCTTTCACACAGCCTGCATCCGCGGCAGCTTTCACTTTCTGCGGATATTTTATAGAAAGAAAATTTTGATATAAATCCGAGAAGAGCTCCCACCGGACAGATTGTATTGCAGAAAAGTCTTCCGTATTTAAAAGAAAGCCATCCGACAACCGCTAAAAAGATTACAGGATAAATAATGCCGAGCCATTGAATTCCTTTAAATTCTGCCGGATCGATTATGTAGAGGTTTAAATTCTCTAATGATGAAGCGGCAAGATTATTTAAAGTGATCAAAACCGGTTTGATTAATAAAGTGAAGATTTTTCCAAAATTGCTGTATGGATCTAATAAATTAAGGAGAATAATGAATCCTGCTATTAGTGAAATTAAAGTTGCGGAAAGAATAGAATATCTAAGAATATTATGCGGTTTTGAAAAGCCGTAATATTTCTTCTTATTTATTTTTTTACTCAAGAAACCGATAATATCCTGAAGCGTCCCTAACGGACATATCGTTGAACAATAAACCCTCCCGAATAAAATGGTTAAAACAATAACAACAATAAATCCGATGGAAGCTAATGCAAAGAGATAAAAGAATTTTACTGCGGAGGGAACAAACTGCAGGAATAAAATATATCCGGAAAGCGATTTTACGAATTTCGAATCCGGATCAAAACTCAAAAAAAGGAATGCAGTAAGAAGAAAAATAAATAAGGAAACAAATACTCTTAATTTCTTTAAATCAGAAAGCCGAAATCCTCTTTTTTTTTGGAATAATTTTGATAGAAAACCTTTCACCTACATCTTTATCCTGTTTATTGAAAGCTTCGTAAGATCTTTAGTCCCTATTTTCAATTCGTCGGCCATTTTTATGTAAGGAATTTCATCCGGATCGGCGCCGAATAATTTTGCGGCGGCAATTTCCCCGGCAAGTATATCGGTTGTTACAATTTGCGATTTCATTTCAACTACATCATCTCTTGATATTCCTCTAGGTCCGTTTTTTTTCATCACAAAGTATGCATCAATTATATTCAGATCTGGTTTCCGGTATAACGCGCAGTCTGCAATACACTGGTGCAGGTCGTTCTGATGCCAGAACCATCTGTCCCAGACAATTCCCATTAAATTTTTCATTGAAATTGTCAGACCTGAAGAGCCGTGGTGTTTTAGAATCGGGACATTGATAAAAACGTCGGATTCTAAAATGAGCTCATGGATTTTTGCTGTCTTTAATACTTTTGCACCTTTGATCTGTACTTCGTGGTAATAAGATTCATTTGCACCGGTGACTACTTTTGCTCCGGCGTCCTTCGCAGCTTTTTCAATTCCGCTATTTGCATAACATCTGTTTTGAACATCGCATGTATGATCGAAAACGTAAACATCTTTTGCTCCGGCATCGAAACATTGCCGGATGATTCTATTGACAAGAAGCGGATTTGTATTGGCGGCTTTTTCAGGCACTACATCCCAGCCGATGTTCGGCTTTACAACAACAGTCTGATTTTTCTTCACAAATGCTTTCATCCCGCCAAGCGACTCGATTGCTTTATCGAACATGGGCACAGGTTCTCCGCCTTTTACTGCAACGAGATCATACTTAGTTTTTAAAAATTTTTCCTTTTGTAAAACACCTGTCCCGGCATAAACCGGATAAGCTAAATTGGTTAAGGGAATTGCAGATGCGGCTAGAAAACCGGCCTTAAATGTCTTATCAATAAAGTCTCTTCTTTTCATAGAATCCCCATAAATTATTGAGGAAAATTTTTTTTGTAAATTAAATAAAATTTTTATTAATAAACTGTAGAAAAATTTTACTTTTATTATTATTTCTCTAAAAAACAAGGAAAAATCATAGATAATTATGACTCAAAAGAAGTTCCAAATCAATATTATTGTATTTTGTAATTAATTCTTTATCTTAGATAAAAGGATTTAAAGAAATGGAAAAGCAGAATTTAAGGGAACAATTAATAAACCTTGATTCCGAACTAAGAAAAGTAACCACTCTCGATCAGGAATCGAAAGAAATCCTAAGAAGAATAATTGATCATATTCAGGAAGTATTGAATAAATCAGAAAATGAACCTTCAGGTGATGAAGGTAATTTATTGGAGGATTTAAAAAAGTCTGCTGCACATTTCGAAGCATCTCATCCGGAATTATCCGAATCTATGCACATCGTGATTCATACGTTAAGTAATATGGGAATTTAATTCTAATAATTTTTTAAAAAAGTATTTAAATATCTGCAGCTGATGAAAACAAATCACTTCATCAAAATCGGGATATTCACATTTTTGTTAAATCAAATTAAAAACAAGCGGAAATTTTTGAAAAGAACAAAAAAAATAATATTCGCAACAAAGAATGAGGGCAAAAAGAGAGAAGTCAATCATATTTTTGGTGATTCTCAAGTTGAACTTCTTTCATTAAATGATTTAAATGGTGTCCCTGAAATAATTGAAAGCGGCAAAACTTTTCAGCAAAATGCTGAGATTAAAGCTCAGCTGGTTTTTAATGCATTCGGGGTTCCTGTAGTAGCAGATGATTCCGGTTTAGCGGTAGATCAGTTAAACGGATACCCTGGAGTTTTTTCTGCAAGATATGCCGGAGATGATGCAAGCGATGAGGATAATAATAATAAACTTCTGGATGAATTAAGAAATTTTCCCGAACCGCATCCGGCAAAGTTTGTGTGCAGCGCAGTTTACTACGACGGCAGGAAATTTTTTAATGCTATAGGCGAGGTAAAAGGGAGAATAATTAAAGAGCCGCGCGGTGTAAACGGCTTCGGCTACGATCCTTTGTTTATTCCGGATGGTTTTGATAAAACAATGGGCGAGCTTCCGCTTGACAAGAAAAATGAAATCAGCCATCGTTCGAAGGCTTTTAAAGCTTTAAAAAAGTTTTTAAACTTTTAAGGAGAAATCATGAAAGATAGTTATTTTATTTTATCGTTGATTTTTTTTACTGCATTTCTGATTAGTTCATGCGACAGCGACAACTCAACCGGAACCGGGAATGAACAGGAA